>DFZE01000006.1 GCA_002382065.1 Desulfobacteraceae bacterium UBA4064 | reverse complement strand
AATTGTGACCAACTGAAGTATATCGGATAAAGTCCTGGATAAACCCTTCGGATTTGATCTGATTTCAGTGATCAGATCCGCCACATCCGGGAAATTGACAAAAATATTCTGAAAAAGTGGTTACAACGGCTTTTTTCGAATGAGCACAATCCGGATACCGCCACCCTGTAGTCCAGAAGCCGGTTTTTCCAGATTGGCTGCAAAATGGACACCCCGGTATTCCAGATGCACTGTTTTCAGCAAACCCAATNNACCCATCGACTCCCTGCCAGGCAAAATGAAATTCGATTTCGGAAACGGTTTCAAACCCCAATGGCAGTTCTCCGCTGATTTCGATTCCGACATTGGTTTCAATCAGAATGCAACCCCCAAATCCGTTATAGTCAGAAATTGCCACTCGTTTCACTTGCAATCCCGCCATGATCGTGGCAATAAATACCCATGATGTTTTCCCAATTAACCCTGTCAGAAGGAGAGATACCAATGAAAAAATGGATTCTGTTGGTTTTGATGGCGTGTATTTTGGGGGTATGTGCCCATGCAATGGCTGCCGAACAGCTTCGAATCGCCAACGAGGGCGAGTATCCGCCGTTCAATCTCACCAATGCAAAAGGTCAGTTGGAAGGCTTTGACATCGATATTGCCAATGCCATCTGCAAGGCCATGAACGTGGAACCTGTTTTTGTGGTTCAGGACTGGAACGGCATCATTCCGGGGCTTTTGGCAAAAAAATACGACTGCATCATTTCCAGCATGTCCATTACCGATGAACGGAAAAAACAGGTTGATTTCACCGATCCCTATTATCAGGTGCCGGCCCGTTTTGTGACAAAAAACGACTCCGGCCTGAAAATTTCTCCGGATGGACTGAAAGGAAAACGGGTGGGTGTTCAGAAGGCCACCACATATGCCAATTATCTTGAAGGGGTTTACAGCGGTGTTGTCGAGATTGTATATTATGACAATATCGAAAGCCACAACATGGATCTGGCAAATGGGCGTCTGGATGCGGTACTGGGTCAGGCCTATCTGATGGGGAAATGGCTTGAAACACCCGAGGCCAAAGGATTCGGGTTTGTGGGGGATCCGGTCACCGATGTCAAATATATCGGACATGGCGCCGGTATTGCCGTGCGAAAGGAAGATCAAAAATTGCGGGACAGAATCAATGCCGCCCTGCATCAGATCATTGCCGATGGCGCCCATAAAAAAATTGCCGGAAAGTATTTTTCGTTTGATCTTTTGAAATACAAATAACCGCACCAACCGGGCGGTATTCATGCCCTTTTTGAGCCGCCCGCCCCTTTTGGAGCACAACACACCATGCGTCCCCAACCCGGCATTTATCACAAAATGGTTCAGGAAGAAGTCAACCGGATTCAACCGGATATCCGCCGTATCAGTCAGGCCATTCATGCCCATCCCGAAATCGGCCTGCAGGAGCATCGGGCCTGCAGGCTTCTGGTTGATGAAGCCAGAGCCAACGGGTTTGAGGTTGAAACACCGGCAGCCGGAATGGTAACCGGCTTTGTCGCACAGTTTCGCGCCAAAACCGATGGCCCCCGAATCGCCTTTTTGTGCGAGTATGACGCCCTACCGGAACTGGGTCACGCCTGTGGTCACAATGTCATTGCGGCCGCATCCTTCGGGGCGGCAATGGCCCTGCGCCCCATTGTCTCCGAACTGGGCGGAACCATCTTTCTGATCGGGACCCCGGATGAAGAGGCATTCGGGGATGCATCCAAAGGCGGCAAGGTTGTGATGAGCCGGGCCGGTGTCTTTGATTCCCTGGATGCGGCGTTCATGATGCATCCCACTGGCGGGAAAAATGCGGTCTGGCGCTATGCCTTTCCATTAAAGGATTTTACGCTTCAGTTTGATGGCAAGCCGGCCCATTATACCCAGCCGGAAAAGGGAATCAATGCACTGGAAAGTCTTCTGACCTTTCTGAATGCGGTCAATGCGCTCAAGCGAAGCTGGTCCCCGTCCGTGATGCTGGCCTATACCATCACGGACGGCGGCGGCCCAAGCGCCATTACGGTTCCCAAACGGGCTAAAGCCCATTTTACCCTCAAGGCATTTGATGTTGAATACCTGAATTCCCGGTTTGATCAGATACAAACCTGTGTGAAAGCCGTTTCGGAAATGACCGGCGCCACCGGACACATTCGGGTTCTGGATGAATACCGGCATATGATCCCCAACCTGCATCTGGCAGCCAGCCTGTATCACCATATTCAATTGTTGGGTGAACCGGTGGAAAGCCCGACAGAATCCCAGCGGAAACTGGAACGACAGACCTATCCGGGCATTTCAACCGATTTTTCCGATGTCAGTTGGGTCGTACCGGCCATACACGGGTATTGCAGCATTGGTGACCATAATCTGACTGCCCATACACCCGAATTTGCCAAAGCAGCCGGGGCAGAACCCGGAAACGCGGCCGCAATACTGGCTGCAAAGGCCATGGCACTGANNCGCTGTGGACATGCTTTCTGACAAAACCTTTGCACACGCTGTCAAAACCGAATTCCAGTCATACCAAAGCAATCAGTTCTGCAATGTCCCGGGCATTCCACCCGGATATCTGCCGTTTCCGGAAAATTTCCTATTGGGTCTGTCATGACAATAACAGTTCAAGGCGTCAGCCGCTCAAAAAGCCTATCCCCCCCTGCTGCCNNTGCTGCCTTCCAAAAATCATTATCTGTAAAGCTATAGTTAAAGAATGTTGAGTTTCGGGCTATCAGGAAATATGTATTGTTTCTTCATAAAGGCAAGGACTTTGATTGGATCACGTTGGGGTGATCCATGAAATATAGCTGGAGAAAATATTATCATGCCAAAATTTCCAAATGCCATGTCCATTTTTCAGCTTTTGGACAAATCCAACTGCCGGGACTGTGGTGAAAAGACATGTCTCGCTTTTGCCGGCGCCGTATTCACCGGTCGTCGCCAACTGTCCGAATGTCCCAGGCTGGACAAACAGATTATCGACGCCCATTCCGATTCGGATGCAGACCCCTTTGATGTGGAAAAAAATCGCGATGAATTCATGGAATCGCTCAAACAAAAGATTGGCACAGTCGATCTGAAAGAAGCGGCGGAGCGAACCGGTGGCCGGTATGAAAATGACCGGCTGATCGTCAAGGTACTGGGAAAGGATTTTGGTATCAATCGCGATGGCGTCATTTTTACCGATATTCATGTGAACGCCTGGGTGGCGGGCCCGTTTCTGCAGTATATTCTGCATGGAAAGGGTTTGACACCAACCGGTGACTGGCGGTCGCTCCGGGAGCTTGCCGACGGAAGGGAGATGTATCCCCTGTTTCAAAAGCGGTGTGAGGAATCCCTGAAACGGGTGGCCGATACCTATCCGGACCTGTTTGATGATATGGTGCATATCTTCAGCGGGAAACAGGTGGATGCACAATTCCAGTCCGACATTTCGGTTGTACTGTTGCCCCTTCCCAAAGTTCCGGTTATGGTGTGCTACTGGCTGCCGGATGAAGGCATGTCATCCAGCCTGAATGTTTTTTTTGACCAGACCGCCGATAAAAATCTGGATATCGGCTCGATCTTCGGACTTGGGTCCGGTCTGGCCCAGATGTTCACCAAACTGGCGCAGCGGCATGGATTTGCGGCCATCCGGTAATGGATTCCCCACAATGGTATTTCAGATTTCAAATTTCAGAGATTTCCGGTTACATCTTTACCGTGAAAATACATGAACCACAGAACACACGGAATAAACAGAAAGAAGTGGGTTTACATAGCATTCGCCCGGAATGCTTCCCTCTGTTCGTAGTGTGCCCGTAAGGGCATTTTTTTAAAAAACGCCTGACGGCGTCACTACGAACATGCCTGATTTTCATATATGGGGGTGCCCCCCCCCTTATCATGATCGTTCCGCTGGTTCCCAATCTCCGGCTTGGGAACCCGTTATAGAAGCTTCTGCTTCCCATGCTGGGGCCTGGAAGAATCAGAATGACCGCATGATTGATAAACCCAAACGATTCCGGAATGGAATCTGTCATAAACCCATAACCCATTAAAAAAGAGGAGTATTGTCCCATGAAAATCGTTGGAATTGCATGCAGCCCCAAAAAAGGAAAGACCACGGCACACGCTTTGGAGGAATGCCTGAAGGCCGTTCAGACAGCCGTACCCGCCATGCAGACCGAATTGCTGGAATTGGCCGATTACAAATTCAACGGGTGTGTGGCCTGCGGGAAATGCGTCAAGGAATTTGAATGCAGCCAGAAAGATGATTTCACCCAGATCATTACCGCCCTCGATGATCCGGCCCTTGCCGGAATCATTGTCGCGACCCCGGTGTATTTGGGGGGCATGACATCCCAGTGCAAGGCATTTCTGGACCGGTGCGTCATGTTTCGAAGAAACGGGTTCCGCTTCCGGAACAAGGTTGGTGGCGTCATCGCCGTGGGCGGGGTCCGAAATGGTGGACAGGAGCTGACCATTCAGGCCGTTCACGCCGCCATGCTGGTCCATGACATGATGGTGGTCGGAGACGGGAAACCCACTGCCCATTTTGGCGGCACGGTCTGGAGCGGCCACCCGGATGGGGTTGCCGGTGACACCTTCGGGATGCAGACGGTTCAGAATCTGGGAAAACGTGTGGCGGAACTGGCGGCCAAAATACACGGATAAGACGGATCAGGATACCGGGGAAGAACCATTGCATGGTTTCATGGTTCTTCCCGCCCAAGCTCCAGATTGATCTCTGTCTCAACGGCTTTCTTGACCATTTCCGGATCATCCAAAGTGTCTGCCGATGCGGCAAGTTTCAGGAACCGGCCAAACAGCCTAACCATATGGTCGTTGACCCGTTTGGCCGGCCCCTGTGACTGGGGTTCTTGCCAGTGAACCGGTGAGTCGAACGCGGCGCTCTCCTTCAGAACATGTTCGCAGGCAGACACCATGACATCCCGTATCCACGCCACCCGGTGATCGGTGTAGGCAATTTCTCCCTCAAACCCCAGAAAACCGGACGGCGTCAGCCTGCCTTCTTTTTCATATCTGCGGTATCCGCCTGTTCCCTGGAGTACGATATGAGAATGGGACAACAGATTGGCGGTCCGAGCCAGCCGGTCCAGCAGGTTGTTTTTCTGTAAAAACATCCGGTTGTCGGCAAGATCGGAAAGAGTGCTGTCCGGAACGAACATCAGAAAGCCGATTTCGGGTTCGATCCCGTAACTGCGGCAGAGCGCTATGGCGCGTTCACTGCTGTTCGGGGTGGTGCCCTTGGAAAGATGCTCCAGAAGTGTTTCGGAGCCGCTTTCGACACCCAGAAGCATACTGGTAAGCCCGGATGAGACCAGACTTTCCATGATTTCTTCATCCATATCCTGGGGCCGTGTCTCCATGCCGAACGTGATGTTCAGTGGACGGATTAACGACATCAGCCTGAGCGTTCTCTCTTTTCCTTTGTTTCCCGGCCCGATGAAATTGGGGTCGGCGAAGTAAAAATCCCGTATTCCCGTTGAAACCAGCGTATTCATCTCAAACAGGATATTTTCCGGGCTCCGGCCCCGCCAGAGCGGCCCATTGTTGTAAAAGGAAGGAACCGGGCAGAAGCTGCAGTGGTTGTAACACCCCCGACTGGCCAGAATGGATGCCGTCATCCCGTCAACGGGTCTCGCCGGAAATTCGAAGATATCCGGATCACGAACCGGCGCCCGCGATCCGCTCATATGAACCGCTTGTCCGCACCGGATGGCCAGGCCGTCAATCTCCCCCGCATGATCATTGCGCGCCAGATGATCCGCCAGCTCACGAACTGTCATCTCGCATTCTCCCACGGCTATGGAATCCACCGCCTGACAGAACCCGAGTATATCCCGCCAGGCCAGGCTGGGATAAAATCCAAAGAGATGGATATGTCCTTTAAAACCCGCCGTTTTCAGATTCTGAAAAAACGTAAACAGGGCGCCGGTGTTTTCCCACATGTATATGGCGTTGACACACAACAGACCGGGAGAAGCCGCCAGAATCTCGTCCGCTGCTTCCGGAAATGTCTGGCAATTAAGCGTGCTGTCGATCCGTCTGACCTCATGCCCACCGGATTTCAGGGCGGATGCCACATAACCCCCCATCAGGCAGGACCAGAGCGGGTGTTGGCAATATCGTTGAAGTGCTTTTCCGAACGGATTCTGGGATGCTCCAGAACAATGATTTTCATAAACGTTCCCTGCTCAATGTGTGATTTTCAGCCTGGAAAAAACACCCGCACTGTGACAGTGGGCCTCCAGGTCATGCAACAAATGGGAAAATCGCGGCGGGTTGTAATAAACCGGGTAAAGCATATCCATATCCGGTGAAAGTTCCCCGCTTCGAATCAGGCGCCGGGTCAATGGCGCTTCGGGATACAGCCGGATATGGTTGAAGATCACGGTGCCCAGGTTGGCCGGGCTGGCGTGAATATCCAGCAGACGATTGAGGGTTTCCCAAGACTCGCTGACCGCCGCCGCTCCATCTCCGGGCAGATTGGCCAGAAAATGGCACATGGTGAGAATATTGTTTCGGGCCGTGACCGTTGCCGCTTTAAAAATATCCGGTTTGGTCAGCCGTTTTCCCAGAAGCTTCAGGCCGTGGTCCGTAAGAGCGTCTGCCGAAAAATAAATGGCAATCAGGCCCGCAACTTTCGACATCCCGGCCAATCTGTCATCCAGGGTGTCTTCCTGGAAAAAGCCGGTCCAGTTGACATCCAGTTTTCTGCCAATGAATTCTTTCAGCACGGCCTCAAAATGATCGACAGGCCGGTTGATCACCGGATCCGTGAAGTGAAACAGAGAAATGCCATGCTCCCGGTACAGCAATTCAATCTCGTCCACAATCTTTTTCGGGCTTCTCAGCCGCATCTGTCCCCCGCCGATGCAGGGATACACACAGTATCCGCAGCACAGATCACATCCCCGCTTTCCCTCTATTCCGATAGCGGCCACATAGGCATTTCCCCGGGTATAGTCTTTGGGATCGAAGCCGGCCCGGTCCATTTCCGGAATTTCATCGAGCGATATCCCCGGACCCGATGAATTCTGATGGATCACCCCGTCTTTTCACCAGATCAATCCCGGAATCGATGAGGAGTCGATATCTCTTCCGATGATTTGCGGAAAAGCGCGCTCGCCTTCTCCCACCAATCCGAAGTCAATTTCTGGCGCCGCCATGACGAGACCCGTTGTCCGCGAAACCGGCGGCTGAAATCCGGGCGATGGCCCGCCCGATGGCCCCGGCGCCGCCCCCCAGATCGAGAAAAGGCGGCTCCCAGACTTCTCCTTTCAGTATCCCGACAATTTCTTTCGCTTTCTCCCGGGCCAGACGGTCCAGGGCCCGTACATAGTTGAAGTTTCGAATCGCATAATCATCTGCGGCATTCAACTGCCCGTCTTTCTGGTTCCTGTCGTCATTCAGGCTGATCTTTCGAGTCAAAAGACGGAAATTGTCCTGCATGGTGCGACGATACAGAAAAAAATCCCCCATGTAGGACGGGCTGGTTTCCACCAGATACAATCGGGCGGACTGGCTGTTGAACCAGGTCCCGTCGATTTCCCCGATCAACCCCATCTGTTTCATGACGTTCAGGAGGCGATACAGCCCATTCTCTTTGCAGGAAGCGGACCGGGACAGGGCCTGAATTGTCGATTTTCCGGCCTCGATGTGACTGAACAGCCTGAGTTCCAGGGCCGAAAAAAGAACCTCGGAATGCCAGTAGGCCGTGGCCAGATTCTCGATGTACTGATAATCCAGCCGGGACGGGTCGGAATCCATCGCATGGGGTTCATCACGACGGATCGAGTGGTCAAAATTCATCTCTCACCCCGCATGACGGTCAATTCACCCGCGAGATTTTATCGCCCCGGATATCGTCCATAAACACTTCCATCCCTTTTTTCATGGCGCAGAAATCACCGCACATGGTGCAGGTTTTCTCTTCCCGGGGCGCCCGTTCCGCTCTTTTCTGTCTGGCGATTGCCGGGAAAAGCAGTTCCTTTTCCAGATCGTCCCAACGCATGTCCCGCCTGGCCAGCCCGGCCCGTTTTTCCTGCTCCCGCCGTTCCGGATACTTGGCAATGTCACCGACCCGAACAGCCAGACGGGTTACCCGGACACCTTCCCGGACATCCGCCTCGGTGGGCAGCGCCAGATGCTCGGCCGGCGTGATGTAGCAGATCATATCAGCCCCGTAACGGGCCGAATGGGCCGCGCCGATGGCAGCCCCCACATGATCGTAACCAGCCCCGGTATCGAGTGGAATCGGCCCGAGAACATAATATGGCGCATTGCCGCTCATCCGTTTTTCGAGCATGATGTTTCCTTCGATTTCATCCAGGGGAACATGGCCCGGGCCTTCCACCATCATCTGACATCCCATATCCCGGCCAATCTCGGCCAGTTCACAGTTGATGATCATTTCCGCCATCTGGGCCCGGTCGTGGCTGTCGTGAATCGCGCCGGCCCGGATTCCGTTGCCAAGAGAGAGAACCGCATCATATTTCTTCATCAGGCCGCAAACCCGGTCGAACTGCTCATACAGAGGGTTTTCCAATTTGTTCACATCCATCCACGCCACCATGAATGTGCCACCCTTGGAAGCCAGCCCGCCGTACCGATATCCCTGTTTCCGAAGCCGTTCGATGGTATATTGATTGATGCCGCAATGGATCGCCATGAAACTGAGGCCATCAGCCAGTTGCTGCTCGATGAGGTCAAAAAGATACTCGGGATCGAGCCGGCTCGGGTCCCTGTATCGTCTGGCGGTCTCCTTGAACGCCTGATACAGGGGGACATTCCCGACCGGAAGGCGGGTGGCCGCCAACACCTCCTGTCTGACCCGGTCGAGATTTCCTCCGGCAGAAAGCTCCATGAGCGTGTCTGCGCCCTCCTCCTGGGCGGCGATCGCCTTTCGCACCTCATCATCGATATGACAGATATCCGAAGATGTGCCAATGGATGCGTTGACTTTTGTTCTGAGGCCCGTCCCGATCCCCCTGACAATCTGACCGGAACGGTTGTGGTTGTTCGGGATGACGATTTCTCCATTCGCCACACGCTGACGGATTATTTCCGGAGAAAAATTTTCATCGGCTGCCACCTGTTCCATCTGGCGGGTAATAACGCCCTCACGGGCCAGTTCAATCTGGGTTTTCATCGATCACTCCTGCATTTATCTGAATAATGACCAAAAAAAAGGGCTCTGAGGAGATAAACATCTCCTCAGAGCCCTTTGCCATCGCGCCCTTTGATCTGATCACCCCGTCCGTCTTCTGACTTCCGGATACCGCATCGCCCTGCGCCTTCCCGGCCTTTTGGGGACCAGTGACCGCCTCCAAAGAAATAAAGGGAGGCTTGAGCAGGGGGATATTCCGGTTACAGCGGTGGGACCGTCACGGCATTGAACCGTGTTCCGATAACCGGGTGATCATTTCTTCTTGAATTTTGCCTTAAAACTAAAGAATGATTTGCGGATAGTCAAGCTATTTTTTGAACCGGGTGGGTGGAATTTGCAGGAAATAGACTGAAGGCTGAAGACTGAAGGCACCGCAACCAGCATTCCGGCAGAGAAGCCGTTGGACGGTCAGGTGGCCTCAATACGCACGACTCGTATCTCAATACTGCACAATCAGAATTTTTTCTCTTGACAGGATGGAGCCATAACATATAAACATACATTTATATGTTTGTAATTGGGGAGGATGATATGGAAATGGCCAATCGATCGGAAAACGTCAAACGACATGACGGTGAAATGCGTACAGAACCCGTTTTGTCCGAACCCCATGAAGACCATATCCCGCTTCTGGATGAACATTTTCAGATGGTGTCCTTTTTGGCCAAAAGCCTGTCGGATGAAAACCGTTTGCGGATTCTGCTGTGTGTCAGCAGCGGGAAAAAGTCGGTGGGGGGGATTGTCGAAACGCTGGGACTGTCTCAACCGCTGGTGTCGCACCATCTCAAGGAACTCAAGCGGTCTCTTCTGGTCAGAATCGAACGGAGCGGGCCGTTTATCTATTACGAACTTTCAGATCCCAGAATTCTGGATGTGGTGGATATTTTGACAACGGTGGCAACCGATCTCATTTCTGCAAGAAAGACATTTTAACCCGATGGAGGTGATGATTTTTCATGGAAGAACTGAAACGAATCATTGACAATATGGCGCCTCAGGATGCGCTTTCGGAGATATCCGCCCTGTTGAAAAACCTTTTTTCCGGACTGGATGAAGAGACCCGTTCGGAATTTCTGTGGGATCTGATGGGGGAATCCGGTGGCGACAAGGTTTCCAGTTTGGTGCATCTCTGACTGGCCGAATGCATGGGCGAAGGTGTCGACCCGACGCAAATGTGCCAAAGACTGGTGGATAAGGTGGCTCAGTCAAAACAACTGATGGCAATGACCGACCCGGATCTGCTGGTATTGTTTGAAGACTGGTTTGAAGAACTGGAGGAGGAGATCATCTCCATAAACAGGGAACATGGTCCTCTCGATGCCGGGCAACTGGCCGAAAAGACAGGGCTTTCCCTTAGGGGGGCGAGGTTTCTCATTTCCAAGCTCAAGCGGGAGGGAAAGGTAGAAGGCTGAAGGGGCTGCAACCAGCGTTTCAGCGGAGCAGTCGGTTGGACGGTC
>DFZE01000184.1:12614-14507 GCA_002382065.1 Desulfobacteraceae bacterium UBA4064 | reverse complement strand
GAAGGGTGAAGAGTGAAGAGTGAAGGGTGAAGGGGATGAAGGGGATGAAGGGGATGTACGCTCATGTCGTCTCCCTTCATCTTTTCAGAATCAACATCTCAAAAAACAGGGTTAAAGAAATCTCAAATATCAAATTTGAAATCTCCGGAATCAGGCATGAAACGCCTGCAATATCAAACAGGCATTGGTGCCGCCGAATCCGAAGGAATTGCTCATGGCAATATCAACCGGTTGTTTTCGGGACACGTGGGGCACATAGTCCAGATCACAGTCGTCTGAGGGGTCATCCAGATTGATGGTGGGGGGAATCACACCGGTTGAAATGGTCAGGGCCGTAAAAACCGCCTCGATTCCGCCTGCGCCGCCCAGCAGATGACCGGTCATGGATTTGGTTGCGGAAATCGGAATCTGTTTGGCGTGATCTCCAAAAACGGATTTGATGGCCAGACTCTCATACAGATCGTTCATGGGTGTGGATGTCCCATGGGCATTGATATGATCGACGGATTGGGGCAGAATGCCGGCATCGGTCAGGGCCGCCATCATGCAGCGGCCGGCGCCTTCACCATTTGGAGACGGCGCCGTCATGTGATAGGCGTCTCCGCTCATGCCATAACCAATCACTTCTGCATAAATGCGCGCGCCCCGTTCCAGCGCCAGATCCATAGCCTCCAGAATCAGAATGCCTGAGCCTTCGCCCACAACAAAACCATCCCGGTTCCGGTCAAAGGGACGCGAGGCTTTCTGAGGATCATCATTGCGGGTGGACAGGGCCTTCATGGCATTGAACCCGGCAATACAGGTGGGCGTAATCACAGACTCCACGCCCCCGGTGATCATGGCATCCGCCGCCCCCCTCTGAATGATTTTATAGGCCTCGCCCACGGCATGGGTTCCGGCGGCACAGGCAGTGGCAATGGACGCATTGGGTCCTTTGGCATTTAAATGGATGGATATCATGCCGGGCGCCATGTTTCCGATCATCATGGGAATAAAAAACGGACTGACCCGGGAAGGCCCTTTTTGCTCGATCAGTTTGGCATTGGATTCCAGCACATTCAGCCCACCCAGACCGCAGCCGGTAAAAACCCCCACCCGGTCGCAATTGTCCTGGGAGATGACCAGGCCGGAATCTTCAACCGCCATTCTGGCAGCCGCAATGGCATAGGCGATAAACAGTTCCAGCCGACGGGCTTCTTTTTTGGGAACAAAATCCTCCGGATGAAAGTTTTTGACTTCTCCGGCGATTTTCGTATCAAATGCCGACGCATCGAACCGGGTGATCTCCGCAATTCCGGATTTGCCATCGCAAAGCGCAGCCCATGTCTCCTGACAACCAATGCCAATCGGCGTGACCAACCCCATACCTGTGATGACAACTCGCCGTTCCAAAAGACCTCCCTGTTATTCATCAGCATTTACCGTAAAAATACATGATCAGCCGTGACCGGCGTAGGGCGGCATTTTACATGCCGCCATTATAATTGAATGACAACCTTATTGATGGCGGGGTATAAAACCCCGCCCTACGCCGATTATCAATCTTCATTCCCGGGGGTGAACCATCCGGAATGATTCATGATCGTTTACAGTGGAAATATTATGATCAGGAATGCGCGGTGACAAATTCGATCGCATCCTTGACTCGAACGATTTTTTCGGCATTTTCATCCGAGATATCAATGTCAAACTCTTCTTCCATGGACATGATCAGTTCGACCAGGTCCAGCGAGTCCGCCCCCAGATCGTCGAGAAATGAGGCTTCCGGCTTGACCTCAACCAAGTCAACTCCCAGTTTTTCTGCTATGATTTTTTTGACTTTATCTTCTATTGACATGAGCGGCATCCTCCTGATGATTATATGTAACGAGTAACGAGTGACGAGTGACGAGT
>DFZE01000184.1:0-12599 GCA_002382065.1 Desulfobacteraceae bacterium UBA4064 | reverse complement strand
ACATGAATGACCTGACCCGTGATGTAGGCCGCATCCGGGGATGCCAAAAAGCGGACGGTTCGGGCGACATCCGAAGGTGTTCCAAAACGGCCCAGCGGAATTTGTCCGACCATGGTTTCCTTGACTTTTTCTGTCAGGGAATGGGTCATGCCGGTTTCGATATATCCCGGCGCCACGGCATTGACCGTAATGTTCCGGGATGCCAGCTCTTTGGCCATGGACTTGGTAAAACCGATTATTCCGGCCTTGGCCGCGGCATAATTGGACTGCCCGGCATTTCCCATGGCGCCGACAACCGATGTCATGTTGATGATGCATCCGGAATGCTGTTTGATCATTGGTTTGGCAACCGCCCGGGTGCAATGGAACACCCCTTTCAGGTTGACGGCCATGACCTCATCCCAGTCAGAGCCTTTCATGCGAACCAGAAGATTGTCCCGGGTGATACCGGCATTATTGACCAGCACATCGACCCGTCCGGTTTCTGACAGAATCTGCTGAAAAAATGTGGACACGGCGGTTTCCGATGCGATATCGGCCGGTATTCCTTTTGCCGTGCCGCCTGCCCGGACGATCTCTTCTACCGTGGCCGCCGCGGCATCGTGGCTGGATGAATAATTGAAGTAGATGGTTGCGGATTCATCGGCAAATTCCAGACAGATTGCCCGTCCGATACCCCGTGATCCGCCCGTGACCACAATTGTCCGTTTGTCCGCTGGTCTCATGACACTTTCCTGAATATATGTTTTGCTGCCAAATCCATATCCACAATGCCGTTTCCGGCTGCGGCAATCAGGCCGGAATACTGGATTGTGTTTAAAAATTCAGGCATATCCGCTTCGGTAACCGTACCGGAACCCATGGCAATTTTGAGACTGTTTCCCGCAATCAGCCCGGCTGTTTCAGCGGCAAAAATGCGGGACTGAATCCGATGGATTTCTGCCAGGTTGCCCTGGTTTCGGGTCAGGGACGCGGCCTTTCTGGCCAGTGCAATTCCCACTTCCGCATAGGTCATCATGTCCGCCAGAAGAAACATGACATACTGTTCCCGGGTCAGGCGTTTTTCATGCGCCAGCAGAATCAGATGATTGAGGGTTCGGGCGGATTGGGCATAAAACCGGGCGCCGATATCCGGAAATTCCGTGCACAGCCTGTCCATCTCTTCGGCCATGTCCAGATAAAACCGGCCTTTGGTTTTCCAGGTTTTTTTCCAGCGGAACGTACTGAGAATGTTCTGCTGAATCTCGCTGGTGCCTTCGTAGATGCAGGTGATCTTGACATCCCGCTTGATTTTTTCAACACCAAATTCCGTGATGTACCCATACCCGCCAAGGGCCTGAATGGCATCATCCGCCGCCCGGTTGGCGGTTTCGGTTGCAAAGACCTTGGCAATGGCGCCTTCCACCTGAAGATCGGATTCGCCGCTGTCCAGTCTGACGGCAATTTCCCCGATATAGGCGTCGGCTGCGGTCAGATGAACGATATGGGGCACAATCAGCTTGTGGGTGTAGCCCTGTTTTTCAGACAGGGGTGCGCCAAACTGAATCCGGTCCATGGCATAGGACGTGGCGATGGCCATGGCCGACTCGGCCGCCCCAAGCGCCATGGCAGCGACCATCAGTCGGGTATAGCCAAACACCTCATTGGCCTGTTTCAGACCCATGCCCGGAACACCGCCCACCAGGTTTTCTATCGGAACAAAGACATCCGTAAAGGAAAGCGGGGAGGTATTGGAAGCCCGGATACCGTGTTTTTCTTCGCTTTTCCCTTGGTCAAACCCGGGAGTTCCCTTTTCCACGACAAAAAATGAGGGTCCTTCCGCCGTATCGGCCAGGAGCGTGATGAAATCCGCATAGCCTCCGGTGGAAATGAACTGCTTGTTCCCGTTGATGCGATATCCGGTGATCTGGCCGGATTCATTCATAACCGGTTCTGCACGGGTTTTTAAAGCGGCCAGGTTGCTGCCGGCATTGGGTTCGGTAACCGCATAGGCCACCAGGGATGTTCCCTCGGCTATGGCGCCCAGCCACTTTTGCTTTTGAGCCTCTGTACCACCGACAATGATCGGATCCGCCCCCAGTTGAATGGCAAAAAAAGCCGTTGCCACGCCCAGACATATTCCGGCCATTTTTCGGGTCAGCTCGCAGCAGTCCCTGGCGCCGCCGCCCATACCACCGTAGGCCTCCGGAATAAACAGAAGTTGCAGACCGATATCCGGTCCCAGCATTTTTCGAATGACGTCTTCCGGAAATATCTCTTTTCTGTCATATTCCAGAATGGCATCCCGTGTCAGAACCCTGGCTTTGAGCTTGTCGACAACATCCAGCGCCATCTGACGGGATTCATCATCCAACCCGATCATTTTCATAGTAACACCCCTGACAGAGCCGTCATGAATATCAATCCGCTTTGACCTCGATCACCTTGCGTCCGTGGTACATGCCACATTTTGCGCAGGCGTGGTGCGGTAATTTGGGTTCACCGCAATCCGGGCAAACCGATACATCCGGGCCATCGATTTTCTGATGGGTGCGACGTTTATCTCTTTTGGACTTGGATGTTTTATGCTTGGGCACGGCCATGATCGTTCTCCTGATAATGATAAATGATTAATATTTACTAATAACTCAAAAAAAACGTCATGTCTTAGTAATTGAAGTCAAGAAATTTGTCAAGCGCTTTTACATGAATGGGGGGTTGTCATGGATTTTTGAATGTGATAGCATGTCAAATTTGTAAAATTCAATTGTGAATTAAAATTGAACCATCCCCGGTTTTTGGATTGTATCCGCCCGATTCCGGTTTGGATCGATTGAAATGGTTTTATGCCGGATATGACGGGTAAGCCATAAAAAACAACATCATTGTCTTATGTCTAATACTACATCATTTTCTGTTAGTCAAAGAGATTTTTCACCATGTTCGGAATTGGCATAGTACAGCCGCATAAAATGGACGCAATGGACTTTGTTGACGTCGTGGACCGTTGCACAGGAAAACCACCGAAACTGGCCCCTGAATCCTGAAATCGGATAACACCTTTATTGAACCAATCAGCTTGTTGACTGCAAACCACCTGGAGATATGATATGAAACAGATTGTCACACGCTTTCCCCCCAGCCCGACCGGCTATCTTCATGTCGGCGGCGCCAGAACCGCCCTGTTTAACTGGCTGTATGCCCGCCATACCGGGGGGAAATTTGTTCTTCGGATCGAGGACACGGATACGGTCCGATCAACCAAAGAGTCTGCCGATGCCATATTCGAGGCACTGAGCTGGTTGGGGATCGACTGGGACGACGGGCCCTACTTTCAGTCCCAACGCTTACACATTTATCAGGAATCCATTCAAAAACTGCTTGATTCCGGAAATGCCTACCACTGTACCTGCTCTGTGGAACAGGTCGAAGAGATGCGCCGGAAAGCCATGAAAACCGGCGGCAAACCAAAATATGACGGAACATGCCGGGACATGGCTCTGTCCAAAACACCGGGCGCCGTGGTCCGCTTCCGGGCGCCGCAATTCGGCGCCACGGTCATTCATGATGTGGTCAAGGGCAACATTGTTTTTCAGAATTCCGAACAGGATGATTTTATCATTCAACGCAGCGACGGCGCCCCGACCTACAATTTTGTCGTGGTGGTGGACGACATTGCCATGGGCATCAATACCATCATCCGGGGGGATGACCATGTCAACAACACCCCGCGTCAGATTATGCTGTATCTGGCGCTGGGTGCGGAACTTCCGGTTTTTGGACATGTGCCGATGGTGTTGGGCAAGGACAAAACCCGCCTCAGCAAGCGTCATGGCGCCATGTCGGTAACCGCTTACCGGGATATGGGAATTCTGCCGGAAGCCATGATCAATTATCTGGTGCGCCTGGGCTGGTCTTACGGGGATCAGGAAATTTTTACCCGCAGCGAGCTGATTGAAAAATTCAATCTGGAGAATATGGGAAAATCGGCCGGTGTTTTTGACATGGACAAGCTTCTGGCATTGAATGCCGATCATATCAAGGCCATGTCCCCGGATGAACTGTCCGACCATTTGCTGCCCTTTTTAAAGAATCTGGGATATCCCGCCGAAAAGGGGCATTTTTTGAATCAGGTGGTCGAAACATTGAATGCCAGGGCCAAAACACTGGCGGAAATGGCCGTTGCTGCATCATTTTATTATCTGGACGACATTGTCCATGAACCGGATGCGGCATCCAAAGTCCTGACACCGGATGCCCTCGAGCCGCTTCAATTGCTTCATGAAGCGATTGCCGCACTGACGGATTTGACAAAAGAAAATCTGGAAAAGGCATTTCTATCGGTCATGGAACAAACCGGCCTGAAGCTGGGTAAAATTGCCCAGCCGGTTCGGGTGGCTCTGACCGGCAAAACCGCCAGCCCGGGCATATTTGAAATCATCGAAATTATCGGCAGGGAAAAAGTTCTGAACCGGATCACGCGTGCGATAAATTTTATACAAAGCAGGAATCCATAGAATTTTCTTGACGATTCACGGCATTTTGGTTAAAAACAACTCAATTATTTATTGAGGGATCGTCTAGCGGTAGGACGACGGGTTCTGGCCCCGTTAACCGAGGTTCGAATCCTCGTCCCTCAGCCAAATATAAACAAGGGGTTATGAGACTGCTCATAATCCCTTTTGTCGTCTAAGGGTCATTTTGTACCGGTATTGTACCGGTTTTTGCGAAACAGCCTATCTGTATCACCCCGCCAACCCATCACCAAATGATTAACCTTTTCCAGAACAACCACCAACCCATCGGTTTTAAACCGGTGTCAAAGCCCATCTTTCCTTTTTTGGATAACGATTATATCAAAATGTTTTGATCTGTTCATTATTCAGACTGCCATAAACGGCTGTTGACAGGCATTTATCCGGCTTCAGTTCATGATTCATCTGGAATCCATTAATGATTTGATATGCCGGTGTCCATCATGGCCAGGTATCGCCAAAAATGGCGTTACCACTGGATACACAGGAAGAGGCATCCGACCATCACGGTCATGTCCTCGATCTGGTTCCCGGTTATCTGCCAGAACACCGAGGTAATGGTCATGGCCTCGATGGGCATCCGGCCATCACCCCCCCCCGCCTGTGAATACCTTTTTCCAACAACATCATTATCCCATCGGCATCAAACCGGTATCGATTTGCATCTATCCCTTTCCTGTAAACGATTATTTTAAGATGTCTTGTTCTGTTCGTTTACCATACAGCATTGAAAGCCTGTTGACGGTCATCTATCCGGCATGGGGTCATGATTCATCCGGAAATGGTATGGTGTCCGGCCATCATCCGGTATCGATCCCCGGGATTCAAATGTGAGAAAATCCCACAATTGGAAACCAGACCCCGGCCATCGATCCGGCCAGGGTGATCCGGTTACCGGGTTCTGCAGAACCACATCACGCCATTTGACACAGAAACCCAAAAAAAGAAAAAGGCAGGGATATCATAACCCCTGCCTCTCATGCTCTCTTGTGTCACAAGAAATAGGTTGAAGGTGGCTTGACACATCTGCTATTATTTCTTTGGGAAGGGGACGTTGAATTTTCCCCCGGAATTGGCTTCCGGTCAGGTTGATTCAATATCCCCCCATGGCTCCCATGTGGTCAATCGTTTTGCCGGATATGCCGGTTCTCAATCGCATTTCAAATATGACTGGTTCCAGATATCCGCCGGCGGTATCCAAGAAGATATCCTGAAAATTAAGGAGATGTCTGGTTGACATGAAACGGTCATTGCCGGTGTCCACCTGATCGCCTGGTTGATCTGGTTTAAGGGTAAGAAATTCTTACCCTCGATCTGCATCAGCCAGGCTGATCTGATTCAGGCATATAGGACGGGTCCAAAATTCGACCGGTTGAAATTCAGCCTGTAATGGGTGATCCAGACCTTCGGATTTCAAATCCAGAAGCATCAGCCCCACGCGCGCGCAAGGAGAGAATCACAAGGATACCCAGGTAAGAAAGATTGACACTGAACAGTTTAACCGCGTTAATTTTAACGCCGTTGAACGCTCACAAGTATCCCCAGTTAAGAAAGATTGACCCCCCTCATATGCCCATACGCAAGTTTACCCACCACTATAGCCAAAAGCGATAGTCACCTTGGCAACTGTTCATGTTTCCCGATACCATGCCAGGAACGCCTGAAAATTCAGGTGATGTTATCGGCCAGGTCAACCGGGTCCAGGTCTCCACCACTGCCCGGCCAGGGGGACAACTTGTCACCCTGAAAGGAATGCCAAGCCCCGCTATTTGACGCTGAAGGCGGCTTCAGGTTCCGGCCCTTGTCATGCCATTGCCATTTCAAATGACAAAGATATCCACTTTTCAAAATCCGATAATCCGGCCCCGGCATCATCCGGATAACTGGTATGGTTATCGAATACGGGATTATCCCGCATTACAGACAGGCCCCGGATAGTGGTTCCGGCCCACTACTATGGATAAAATCACCTGGATTCCGGTTATTTTCCCGTAAAAGAGGACTCGTTAAAACTGACGAGTCCAACAACTTGATTTTCCTGTCAATTTCAGCGTCCTTAAAAACAAGGTGGTTAACCGGCATAAAATTATGCCGACTAACAGGCTGATTTCTTAGTCAAATTTAATCCCCTGAAAATCAAGGGAATTAACCGGCTGAGAAGCAAGCCGATTAACAGATTGATTTTCCTGTCAATGTTTTCAATCTCGTTAAAACTGACGAGATTAAACGCCGGATTTCCTTGTCAATGTTTTCGGTCTCCCTGAAAATGGGGAGACCGCATTTTCATAAATATCATCCGGCTCCAGGTACAGGTATCCCAAAAAAGGCCGGGCCCCAGGCATACAGCCTGCACGGGTTTGCTGTTGACACTGATATCCGTGTGATGTAATTTTAAGCCGTAATTCGGAAGGGTGGAGGCTGTCTCTTTATCCCCTTCCGGGGTGGAGGGAATGGACGCCCAGAATCCCTCCCTTCTTGAAAATCTGCTCCCAGGCTATGGCTGTAATAAGTATCATCGTTTGCGTAGGTCTGTGCCATACAAAAGCCAGATTCACCGGGTTTTCAAGCCTCTCATTTGGTTTGCTGTGGCCCAAGTTACCGCTGGGGGCAAGGTTCCGTCGCTGGTGATAAGGCGGGTCACCCCACAGCAATCAATCATTTCACTTTCCCGTTGACAGTATCAAACAATTATGTGAATCTTTCTTTGAAGCCTGCGGGCGGTGCTGACACTGGCGAGGACATTTTTTGTGTCGAGGTCAGCTCTTCACCACATGACGCAGGCTTTTCCTTATTGTAATCCTGGGTCGGGGCAACGTTTCGGACGTGTAGAGAGGGGGCTTCCTTCAAGAAGAGCATCTGCTCCCCCCGATTCGGATTTTCAATCCGCTCCCATATTCAGACGAGTACGTATAGGCTGAATATGCGTAGGCCCGCTTGAGTCATTGCCCTCGGCGGGTTCACCGGGTTGCACGTCATGAAACACCGCTCCCTTGGTGAGACACATAAAGTGTCGGCTCATCAAGCGTAGCCTCTGCATCGGGACCTGCACCAATAGCGCCGGTGTTTTATCCCAATCCATAGTGCGCGGACGCACGTTCGAGAGGCGTGCCAGCACCCTGAGTGAGCGACTGGAAACTTCCAGTGTCGGGTTCGCAGGACCGGTGGATACAGCGCCCACCACGCGCACACCCATCACACCCTATCCAGAAAATTTTCCAGAACAAACACCTTTCTGATTCTGAAACGCAAAGGACTTTCCACAACCGATATGGCCTTCAGGCTTTCCATTCCATGCCGGAAATATGGATCACGACATGCCGGTATTCTGTCAGTCCATTCAGGCGGATCAACCGGAATTTCATCACACAAATATTCTACCACACCGGCCAGGACAGCCTCTTCCTGATCATCAAAACCGGCTTCAAAAGGTTCCTGAATGGCACTCATATCCCGATGATACCGGAATCTGTCAACAAAATCCATCAGGTATATGTCCCGGTTTTCAGGGTCTTTTTTCATCAGATTATAGGTTCCACGGATGGATATCATTTTTCAAACAACTCCATGATGAAATATTGAACAGCCGGCTTGATCCGCCGATTATGATAATACTTTTCAATGATTTTGAAAACATCATCTGCCGTTTTGATCCCAATGTCTTTGATTAAAAATTGAATATCCTTCTTGTCGGTTGAGTCAACACGGGAAGATAGTGCTTTCATGGCCAGCATGTATTCAGGTTCGGGATAATATACTTTCAGGTTTGACCAATTAAAAAGAATTTTCTGTTTATGCCCGGCAACAAAGCCTTTCACGCCATCATTCAGCCAATCATCATCGATATGGTGGTTGACTGCAATCCGGCTTGCTGCATCCCTGATCTTCCTGGAAGGTTCAAACACTGCATCAACATCCCTTGTGGCCGGCCTTGCATTGAATACCAGACACATGACAGCACCGCCATATAGACAAATTTCACCTTTCACACCTTCATCTTTCAATAATCCGTTTAATTCGGACAGATATTTTTGGATATTACCCTTTGTCAACATGGTTACTCCTTTCTATCGCAATGCGGCAATGTCCTCTTCCAGTTCATCCGCCAACAGCATAGCGTCAGATTCGGAAACAGGGGATGAGTTCAACCGGATTTTGGTCCAACTGTCCGGGTCATCGATCTCTGACCACTTTTCAGGATTGCGTGAATCCATCCGGAAAATATTGCCTGTCAATTTTTCTATTGCAAACGGAACATCTTCTTTTTCCACAAAATGGAAATTATCTGATAGCATCGTCATCCCCTTTTCTGGTTATCTGGTATGTTTCAATCAGTGCCTTTTCTATAACCCGGCCCTTGTTCGGCTGATCCGCCAACCAATCCAAAATCCATTTTGGCAAGCGCACACCGGTCAATATTTCCCGCCGTTCATCTGGGAATGTTTGTGGCCTGCCTGACCCCTGCCTCTTCCCGCCCCATTTTTTTTGCAGTGCTTCAACCGGATAATTTGGGGCAACAGATATAAAAACCGCATCATCCTTTTCAGTGATATGGAATATACCCGCCCTTGACATCCTGAGCAGTTCCCGATTAAATTCATCGTATGGAAGCCCGGCTGATTTCCTGAGTTCCAGAACATTTACACCGTTTTCCGAATCGGCTTTCATTTCAAGTATGGTTTTCAGCAGATACATTTTTCACCCTCCATTTTCTGGTTTGTCAAAGCATACTTGATATTTTGGTTGATGTAAATGCAAAAATCATGTTGAAAATTGTTTAAAAAAGTTTACATAATGTACGTTATGCGACACTAAAAATGAAAAATTTTTAAGGATGGTTACAAAAATGTAACAAATGACCAACCAGACGGGTTAAACGGGTTAAAATGCCTGTTCTATTTGTTCGGTTTATTTTTTTTGTTCGGTCGGCAAAACATTGATTGTTTGACGTTTATTTGATTCCAAAAAGGCACGAATCAAATAGGGCAGGGCATCACATAGACCCATATCCGAAACCCTCTTGTGGCTGATCTGGTACAGCCGGTGGTGTCATCAACACTGTTTGATTGCCTGATGATTGCCTTGATTGCCTGATCCACCAAAAGGCCCGAAACAAACAGGGCAGGGTATTTCATAGACCCATCCCCTGAAAAGTTCGCTGTAATATTATTGACATCTTTTGCCAAGGAGTTTATTTTTTGTTTAAAGCTGATTTCTTCAGTCTGACTTCCGGAAAGGCCCTCCGGTTTGCCCATCATTCCATCAGGAATGTTGTGAGGAACATGAGGAATAGGCCGCCCTCCAGACTGAGGAATTTTAGCTTTTTCTTTTCTGTATGGCTTAAAATATATTGCGCCCATGCTTAAGCCGGTGGTGTCAATCCGTGCTTCTCAATCAAAGCCTGTGTTATCAGTTCACCGGCCATTCCATGACCCTTGAGCCATTCCTTCAGCCACAAGGGAAGGCGGACGTTCACGGGAACACGTTTCAGGTATTCATCGACAACATGTGACCCTGTTTTCCGGCCAGCTCCCGGACGAAACCCCCCGCGTTTTTTCGAGACTGGTTCAGTATGTCTGATCTGGTTCACTGGCATCCGGTCAGGCTGATCTGTTTGGACTGCAACCGGTTCCACTGGCATCGGGTTATCTGGGACGGTTTCGGCCAGGGGTTCAACTGGTTCCTGTTCATCGGCCAGGGCAGCAATCCTTTCTGCAGCATCCGCCCGGATAATCACCCAGGAATAGAAATGTTCACCGTCAAACACCATTTCCGCCTTTTCCTGTTTGGTGAGTTGTGCTGGATACGGACATTTTTTCAGACGGATTACCGCACCTGAAAGCGACATTTCCAAAATCAGACGATTAAATTCAGCCGGTGGCATTCCGGCCAGTTTCCGAATATCCGGTACCCATACCGGTTTTTGGTTATCCATTGCCCCCGGCTCCAGAATCAGCATAGCTTTCAAAATTCTTTCCATTGCGCCCCCTGTTTGATTACGTGTATCCCCATTTGATTCCAGAATATCATTTTATTGATTAAACGTCATCCCAAATCAAAAGGGGCCATATCCAGGTAAGGGGTTTAATGCAATAAAGCCCCTTTGATTAAATGGGGCCACATGAAATAAAAAACCCGCCCACCTGTAGAATTTAGGGTGGTCCCTCTCTTGTGGCATCACAGACCACAAGAGGACTGGATGGAAAATCAACCGTCAATCGCATCAGGAACGATCTGTGATAAAAATCCCGTCATCCGGCCAAACTCATGAAACAGTGCGGAGGCTGTCTCCAGTTCTTCCCGGAATGAATTTCCAACAAATCGCCGGACATTCTGGATGTCCAATTCTATCGCCTTCTGCTGATCATCATTCATGGGGACCGAAAGCTTTTCCCGCCACGATTCAACTTTTTCGGCCACGACATCCAAAACCGCATTCCGTGTCTCAACTTCTTTCAATAATTGTCTCAGTTCCATTCTTGGATTTCCTTTCTTTTGTAGGGGATGGAAAAAATATTTCACCGATCAATTTTGCACACCGGAAACAGTCTTCAGGACCGGTCTTTTCCAGGCTCAGTTTTCCTTCTGTGTTATTCTGAAGGTGACAGCCAGAACATGCCAAAGGGATATTCCAGCCGGCCGCAACCTGGAGGCATTCCGCATACAATTTACAATCTGGATTCCGCCGTTTCTTTTGATTGATCATCACCACGTTTGCTTGATTTAAGCGATTGATTGCATGTTGATTGATTGCCAGATTGTTGGTTTGTTGGTTTTCAATTGTCGGTTTTTCAACCGTTCGTAAAACCGTCTGACATTTTTGGCACAACCGAATCCGGATTATAATTCCGTTTAACCGCCGCATTCCAACAACGCTCAATCTACATCCACAAGAGGAGCAATGCATCAGCGCCGCAAATGTTGCAATGCCGATTCCGAATGCTGAGCCATCTGTTTTGGTGAAGGCGGACCCACGTTTTTAACCGCCCCGAAACATTTGACAACACGCCCGAAGCCACGGTTGGATTCAAACGCCGCCAGCCGGTCCCCCTCGATTTTCTGCCGGTTCTTGAGCGCCCGGGCCTGCATCACAGCTTCCAGTTTCATGACCGGACAATCGGCCCCAAAATCGCAAGCGCCAGCCGCGCCCTGGGCGTAGATATCAGATTCATTGATAATTCGGAGTGCCTCCATGTGTGACTGTACGCGCTCAGGGCTCCATCCGGTTTTATCTGCTGCATTCAATAGACCATTGGGGTTTAATTCCATGTGCTTTCCTTTCAATTTTCGTTTGATTCAAGGATTAAAATTCAGTATTATGAAACCATAAATCTATGGCGAAAGCGGGTGCTGTCTGGGTCTCATAATCCCAGACGGTGGTTCAACTCCACCAAGGTATAGATTTATGCCATCAAACTTATTGGGTTCACGGTGCGGCTTCGATTTTAACCGGCGGGTTTGTCGGTGCCGCACCAACCGCCCCCGCCAGTCTGTCTGCCTGTCTTATCTTGAGTACAGCCCCCTTTGCCTGCCGACCCTCATCGAACGTTCGCGCCGTGCTTTTGCAAGGCCAGAATGTGCCCGCCGCAAATTTTTCTTACTTGCTATTTTCTGGAGTGAAGTCAGCCGCCGTTTCCTGACTCTTTTTTTCTTGATAACCACATCGCCGCCCCTGATAATCGTTTGAGTTGATTCCAGAATCGCCTGTGCGCCAAGACCGTAATTAGTGACAAGTTCATCCGGACGCGCTTCCATAAGGTTCAGCTTATCGGCCAGATATTCAGCGATTTTATCGCCGGAAACCTTGTTTTCGTCATTGAGAAACGAGTCGATCAAGCCCCGGTCTGCCCCGAGTGACAGCATTGCCTCACTGACACCTGCCAGAAGGTCGTTAAAATATGCTTCCTCATTCTGATCGACTTCTTCATCACCATCCATATCCGCAATGCCCAACAGCAAAGATTCCAACGTCTTGTAGTCGTGAGACCATCCGTCTGTCCAGGAAACCAGGCAAGACATCGCCTGTAACCGAACCTGTTGACCGACAAACCGGTCCACATCAGCCGGATCAACCTCCCCCGCTTCCAC
>DFZE01000186.1:8700-10244 GCA_002382065.1 Desulfobacteraceae bacterium UBA4064 | reverse complement strand
AGATTGTGACCGTTCAAAGTATACGAACAGGCCTGAATGCGGATTGCGGCGTCTTCAGCCTTTTCGAAACACCGCCAAATCAGGCGCCATGTCGCAAAACCCATTGGATTGACGCACAATCTGCCGTTCGGTTTCGCCGGTCACCAGATATCCGCCGGGTTCCAGACAGTCTGCGACCTTGTTCAAAATCATTTGACGGGCCTCCGGGCTGTAATAAAGCAGCACATTGCAGCACAGCACAATGTCCAGATTGCCATATATACTGGCCGGTGGACAGGCGGTGCTGCCATCCAGCAAATCATATGACGAAAAATCCACCCGGTCCCGTATCCGGGGAGCAAGAAAATAGTTTTCACCTTTTCTGGAAAAACAGCCGGTCAGATGCCGCAGGCGCATGTTTTTCAAATCCGCATGGCTGTAAACACCGGCACGGGCCCGGGCCAGCTCCAATTCGGACAGATCCGTGCCAAAGATGCGGTAGGCAACCGGTTTGTCCGGTTGCATCTGTGACAATTCATCCAGAAGTATGGCAACCGAAAATGCCTCCTGTCCGGCTGCGCATCCGGCAGACCAGATCCGGATTTCGCCCGGGTTTTTTCGGGCTTTTTCAGCAACCAGATCGGGCAGGATCACCTGTTCCAGCATGGCAAAAACAAGGGTATCCCGAAAAAATTCGCTGTAGGTGACACGAAGGGAACCGGAAAATTCCGCTGCCTCGCCGCCATCATCCGTCAGACGCTGAAGATAGTCCTCAAAGGTGATACAGCCGGTTGCCGCCACCCGTTTTTTGAGGGATTTTTCCAGAAATGACGCCTCATGGCCGGACAGGTCCACCCCATGATTCCGACGCATGACGTCTATGGCCCCGCTGATGAATGATGCCCGGGGACTAATGGTCGATGGAAAGTTATGCGTGGATCACTCAGTCCTCTGCAGTCTTCGGGCGCTCATGGCGTTGCCATTTTTTTTTGCCCGTTCCATTGTGGCAATGGCAACCATCTGACCGGCCTCATTCATCAGGGCTGTGGCGGTGATCCAGACATCCAGAACACGCCCGTTTTGGGTAGTCCGTCGGGTGCAATACGGCTCCGGAATTTCAGCCCGGCCAATCCGATGCAAATTGACCAGCGGATCATCCCGCAGCCCTTCCGGAATCCGGTCACGGATGGTCATTGCCAGGGCCTCGACCTCACACCAGCCATACATCCGCTCTGCTGCGGGATTCCAATTCCGGATGTGGCCATCCAGGTCCTGAACGATGATGGCGTCATCTGCATCGTGCGCAACCACACCCAGGCGGGACAACCCGGTGGCCTTATCCAGCGCCTCCTTGGTCCGTATCAGCTCCGTGATGTCAACAAAGGTGATGACCGCGCCTTCGATGACATTCTCGAGGGTTCGGTAGGGCTGGACATTCATCCTGAACCAGTTGCCCTTTGTTGTCTGCACCGCCACCTCTTTGGAAACCAGCGTGTTCAGAACGGACTGCGTGTCCGTCACCAGGTGGTCGTAGCCGACCAGGTTGGTGGCAATATGTCCCACGG
>DFZE01000186.1:0-8617 GCA_002382065.1 Desulfobacteraceae bacterium UBA4064 | reverse complement strand
TTGCAGTTCCTCCTTGGATGTCTCCAGTTCCTCGTTGGTGGATTGCAGTTCTTCATTTACGGACTGCATTTCTTCGTTAGAGGATTTCAGCTCTTCGTTGGCGGTTTCCAGTTCCTCATTGGTGGTCTGGAGATATTCTTCCTTGGTCTGCAGTTCCTGTTTCAGCGTCATGATGCGTGCATCAGCGTCTGTTTCGGGTCTGACCGGAAGCACTTGTCTGGCGTCATCGGGGTGTACCTGTTCCAGCACCACCAGATACAGCAGATCCTGTGCAAAAGCAGGACGTTCTGTCGCAACAGGAAAAACTGTCAGGTTGACTATTGTGAAGTCCCCATTTGTTTTGACGTGGAGGCCCGGACAGTGCACGGTATTTTTTGCCTTGGTTGCCTTGTGCAGGGCCATGGTCAGGTCGCGCTGCAACCCTTCCCGGGCCATCTTCAGGATGTTGTTGACCCCTGTTTCGCCCGGAGTCGGTTCCAGATAGACGCCGGTTCGGCCATGCAGGTAGAGGATGTCGCCCTGGTGGTTGACAAGCACGCCAACCAGGGGAACCTGCTGCAGAAGCGCCTGTTCGGTCAGATCGCGCAACGGGAGTTTTTTGGGAAACATCGTCTTTCTGTCGATCTGGGGAAGTGCAACGCTCACGGCGGTCATGGGCGGGAATAACCGGGTCGGGGTGATACGCGGTATGCCATGTAAATCATCCCGGCGCTGATACAGCTTTGATTTGCGGTCCTGTACGGCAAACAGATCGTTAAAATCCCCCACGGTTTCGGAAGTACCCAGAAAGAGAAATCCGCCCGGGTTCAGTGCATGATAAAACAAAGGAATGATCTTTTTCTGCAAATCGCCACGCATATAGATCAAGAGATTGCGGCAACTGATGAGATCGAGTTTGGAGAACGGCGGGTCCTTGATCAGATTTTGCTCGGAAAAGACCAGCATGTCACGGATGCCTTTGTGAATGCGGTAAACGCCGCTGTCCGGATCGGCCGTAAAAAAACGCGCCAGCCGTTCCCGGGAGATATCTGTCTCGATGCTGGCAGGATAAATGCCAATACGGGCTGTGGCAATGGCCTGGCTGTCGATGTCTGTGGCAAATACCTGCACCATGTAGCTTTGCCGGATCACATCCTGGCGCTCGGCAATCAGGATGGCCAGGGAATAGGCTTCCTCGCCGGTGGCGCATCCCGGAACCCAGACTCGGATGACAGCGCTTGCAGGCTTTCCGGCAAAAAGCCTGGGGATGGCCTGCTGCTCCACCACACGAAAGGCATCCGGATCACGGAAAAAACTGGTCACTCCGATCAGCAAATCGCCAAACAGCGCATCTACCTCCGGGGGGGACTGCTGCAGATGTTTGATGTATCCGTCCATTGTTTTGATCTGATGAACCGCCATGCGCCGTTCGATTCGGCGAAGGATGGTGCTTGGTTTGTACTGGGAAAAATCGTGGCCGGTCTGGGCGCGAAGCAGGATGCATATTTTCCTGAGCGAATTTTCGATCCGGGGTATCGGGATGGGTGTGGTCCGGTTCAATTTGCCAAAAGCATGAGCCACATAGGCCATAAGCTGGACAGGCATCTCGGCCGGTGGAAGCTCGTAGTCGACCATGCCGGTGGCAATGGTGCTTCGCGGCATGCCGTCATATTCGGTGGTTTCGGGGTCCTGAACCATGACCATGCCGCCCTCACCCTTGATGGCCCGCACCCCCAAGGCGCCGTCACTGCCGGTGCCGGACAGCACGATGACGATGGCCAGCTCATGCTGGTCCTGGGCCAGGGATCGGAAAAAAAAATCAATCGGCATACGGTGGCCCCGGGGCGCGCAGGGTTCGAGCAGTTGAAGGGTTCCATTCAGAAAGGCCATATCCCGGTTGGGCGGAATGATGTAGGTACAGTTGGGCTTGACCGTCATTCCGTCCTCGACCTCGAAAACCAGCATGCGGGTATAGCGCTGGACAAGGTCGGTGAGGATACTTTTGTGGTCCGGGGCCAGATGCTGCACCAGAACAAAGGCCATGCCCGGATCGATATCGGCGGGCATGCCGGAAAAAAAGGATTCGAAGGCCGACAACCCTCCGGCTGACGCGCCAATACCCACGATGGGAAAGCCGGCAGTGACCCGCTCGGATAATTCCGGGGCTTCGATCGTTTTTTCATCGGCCGGTGTGACACGCTCCGGCATTTCATCAGATCCGGGCGTCTGCGATTTGGCTGGCCTGGCCTGGCCTTTTTTTCTGGATGGCACGACGGCACCCTTTCTGTTGCGGTTGTTGGTTATGGCCCCTTGTTTGTAGTGACGCCGTAAGGCGTTTTTTCAGCGGCATATCTCTGGGTGGGTCAGAAAATGCCCTTACGGGCACACTACGAACATTCTCAATCATCCCACCCTTTTCCGTAATCCATAATCGGGTACTGCCGCCACCAGCGCACCAACGTATCCCGGCCGCAGGTTTCGATATATTTGTGCAGACTGCTCCAGGGCCAATCTACAGCACTGCGGACAAGCTCATGTTTTACCGGATTGGCATGAATATAGTTCAGGCTTGCATAAAAATGTCTTTCGCTGCGTATCTGCCGATCCGAAAAACGACGCCAGACTTTTCGTTTGGGCGTCCCGTCTTCGTGATTCCACTGAGTGGACTTGCCATTGTGAAGTCTTCCCAGCCAAGGCCCAGGCATATCGAGATCGGTCTGTACCAGAATATGATAATGATTGGGTTGAACCACCCAGGCGATAGTCTGAATATGAAGATGCTTTTCCATTCCGGTGCATCGCCCCGGTCAGGCTTTGGCGGGCAGCCATTTCTTCGGACAGATCCTCCATAGCCAGCTCCAGATTGCCCATGACCGCCTGGAGATGGTTGTTGAAATGGTGGGCAATGGCCCCGGCCATGCGGCCCATACTTTCGGCCTTCTGCAGATAGCGGGACTGCTCCTCTGTTTGCTTGCGGTCGGAAATGTCCCGGGTAACCGTAATCGCATGGGGAATGCCCGATACAAATACCGCCTGGAAGACATCATGCCGACAAACCGTGTGCCGTCCTTTCGCCTGAAAACCGCTTCATAATTTTCACAAAATCCGTTTTCTTTCAATGCATCCAGCACAGGTTGCCGGTCATCCGGATTTTCCCACAGATCGATATCCAGTGTACGCTTTCCAATCATGTCCTCACGCGCATAACCGGTCATCGCCGTGACGCCTTCGTTAATATTCACCACACAACCGTCAGTCAGACGGGTAATCTGCGCACCATCCGGGTTCATGTTGAACACCATTTCAAAATGATCCCGGATTTCCAACAGTTCCTGCTCCGCCCGCTTACGCCTGCTGATGTCCCGATTGCTGGCCCGTCTGCCCAGATATTGCCCGTCTGTTCCCAAAACCGGTTGGCAGACATGGGATATCCAGCGTTCTTCTCCGCTGCGGTTGATTATCCGGAAATCCATCCGGCAGATGCCCAATTCGGACAACCGGTATTCGACAAAAAGGTGATCGGTAATCGGGGACGCATCATCGGGATGAATGATCCGCATCATCAGACCGGGATCATTCTGGAACGCCTCCGGGCGATACCCGGTGATCCGTTCACAGGACGGCGACACATACGGCAGACTGCCATCCGGGGCGATCCAGTATTCCCAATCGTAGGTAAAGTCCGCCACCAGGCGAAACGTTTCCCGGCTGGACTGGAGGGCTGCCCGGTTTTCCCGGTCGCGCTGGAGGATGCGTTCCCCCCAGATCATGGCGGCGCAGGCATTTATCAGGGGGTTGACGGATGCCGCAATGTCATCGCTGTATCCCCCGGAGCGGTTGGCGACTCCGGCCACACCGATGATCCGGTCTCTGAAAACAACCGGTATCCCCATATAGCTGGTGATGGGGGGATGGCCTTTTGGCATGCCCTGATACCGGGAGTGCCGGGCCGGATTGTTGGTGACAATGGTCTTTTTTTCCAGGACAGGCGCTCCGGCAAGATTGTTCAGGTTGCGGAATTCCAGCCTGCGGGCCACCAGTTGGTCATAAAGATCCCGGGAATCATCGTCCCAGGCGATATTGGAAAGGGCCAGATTGAGCTTGTATGGGGCGCCATCGGGTTCATAAAGAACCTCGTCCAGAAAACCGAACACACTGTCCGTGTGCCTGACCAGAACGCCGAGCAGGTCATGATAAATTTGAAGGTAATCCGAAGCCATTCCCTGCGGATTTCCCGCATCGTCAAAAAAATGAAACGGCGGAAACGCCTTGGGGCCGCCAACCCTCAATACGGGATGGGCCTCAAGCCAGGCTTTTTCATTGGCATCAGGCGCCGCTGTGAACCCTGTTGCAGACAGTTCAGGCATCATTTCCGCTGTGGCCGCCGAACCCGTTGACAAACAGGGAGTCAGCAAAAAAAACATCAACAGTAAAAATTGAATCCCAAATCGTCTCATCGGGAAATATCCAAATGCATTTTCATGGCAAAACGGAAACATCTTTCGCGGCAACAACCCGGTTTCTTCCGGTCATTTTGGCCTGATACAGGGCTTTGTCCGCAGCCAGGACCAGATCGTTTGCCGGAAAACGGGATGTTGGAATCCGGGTGGCCACACCCAGGCTGGCCGTAACATAGCGGCTGACATCGGAATCCTCATGCGGAATATGCAGCTTTTCCACAGCGTCGCGAATCATCCCGGCCCGCTGCATGGCGCCATCGTCATCGGCTCCGGAAAGGATGACCACAAACTCCTCACCGCCGTAACGGGCGGCCAAATCACCGGGACGTCGGCATATTTTCTGAAGAACCGCAGCCACCGAACGCAGACAGTCATCTCCGGCCTGGTGTCCGTAGTAATCATTGAAACGCTTGAAAAGATCCACATCCAGTATGATGATGCCAACCGGTTTTTCTTCCCGGCTCATCCGCCGCCATTCCGAATTCAGGTGTTCATCAAACCGGCGACGGTTGGCAATCTGCGTCAACCCGTCGGTGTTGGACAGATTTTTCATTGTCTGGTAATGTCTGGCGTTTTCAACCGCCAGTCCGCAGACACTCAAAATATTCGAGGCCAGATTCAGGTATTGGGTCGTATATTCCGGAAACTGGAATTCACCGATTTCAAGTTGACCCAGAATGCGTCCACTCAGGGAGATCGGCAAAATGAACCGGTTCGGGTTTCCGGATAATGCCGGTTGGCTTTCCAGGGCCGCTTCTTCGATCATTCGGCACGCAAGAATTCCCGGGGCAAAGAGCATCTCAAAAATTTCAACAATTTTTTCGACGACCTGGTTCTCTTCCCGGGCAGTCGTCAGGGTTTTCAAGAGGTCCAGTGACATGGCATATTGCGACGTTTCCCGCTGTTTGTTTTCCAGAAGGCGCCCCTGATCCCGGCGCTGGACGGCCAGTTGCCGTTTGAGAACAATATTGTTGAGCAGCAGATCCAAAAGCCCCAATCCGACAGTCGTCACCTGACAGGGACGGTTCAGGAACGCTGAAAACGCCTGCAGATTCCGGATGGCATCGGGATCGACACCGGTATCCAGCAAATGAATCCCTGTCGTGAATTCAGCAAAGAAATCCCGTGCGGTTTGCTGGTCAAATCCCCAATGACGGATGAAATAGTCCCACCGCTTCAGCCACCCCGGTGTGACCAGATAGCAGCCGTTTTTTTGATACTGATCGATCAGATCCGGATTGGCCACCATATGAAAACACTGCTTCAATCCCGTGATATTGAAGTAATGATAGCCCGGCAAAGACGCATCCATTCCGGAAATGCAGGGGCCGCAGATCACATCCACGGAATCGCATTCAATTTTCTCCAGAAGGGATTCGTAAAGTGTCTTCCAGGCCAGCGGTGGCTGGCCGCAAACACCGGGAAAAAAAACCGGATGAACATCCGCATAGGCCTTGGCGGAAAGGACCGCCAGAACTTCCTTTTGATAATGGTTGCAAAACATGACGACATGTCTGGCCATCACTCGCTCTCCATCTGTCTGACCGGGTATTGTCCATATTCATGGACGGCATGGGAAACGGCCATCAAGACATTTTCGGATACCTGCCAGGGAATCTCGCCATGATTGTCGGACAGAATGAATCCGCCGCCGGGCCCGGCATGGTCAATGGCCTTCCGGACCGCCGATATGGCCTCTTTTTCAGTCCAGTCGATCATCTCCAGACCATTCAGATTGCCCAGAACCGTCAGTTTGCCGGCGCAGGCCTGTTTCAGATCCCGCAAATTTTCATCGGCACTGACGCCGACAACCGCGGTCCCGGTTTGATGAATATCCGACACAATCTTCAGACAGGCGCCGGATGCCATATGGGTTGCCACCGGCCCCTGAATCCGGGAAATGGTCTTTGTGGCAATGATTTTTCCGGTTTTTCGATACATATCCGCCGGAATGATGGTGGTTGAGGAAACCGGATCGAAATAGCAGATGGCCGTTGCACCGGCAGTCAGTTGGGCATTGGCCCATTCCACACAAAAGGCTGTGTTGACCGCCATCAGGCGGTCGAACCGGTCGGTCTGTTCATGCATCAAATCGAAATAGGGACCAAATCCCATCTGCATGACCGGCAGGGAAAACGGGGACATGACCACACCGATGATGGGTGCATCGGTCCCGACCGCATCTTTCATGGCTTTGGTGGCTTCCAGAACCTTGTACAGACAGGGGGTATCCCTGACCGACGGCGGTTCCAGGGAGTCGATTTGATCCATTTTCCGAATGAATGGCATTCCGGAATTGGGCGGGCCGTCATAAACATGGATGACCTCACCACCCCATGCCTCGACTTCAACCGCTGCATAAAAAAAACTGTAGAGACAATCATGGCCAATTTTTTTTCTCAGCCGAAGCTGGCCCTCGGCAACCAGATCCGGCTTTGAAAAATAGCGTTGAATGGATACACCCATTTCCCTGGCGCCATGCAGGCTCAGCAGCAGAAACAGCGGAACCCGGTCGGGTTCGCCATGCCCCAGGGTTGTCAGAACCCGATCCAGAGAGGTCATTGAATTGTGTGTCATGGGGTTTTTTCCCGGCAGATGGAATCAATGATGTCAATGGCATCGGCGGCCGTATGGCCCGCCGCATCCGCACCAACGGTTTTCCAGAGTTCTTTGTTGAGACGAAACGGCGCGCCGCCCACAATAATTTTGACCAGCAGGCCCGCCGCATTCAATGTCTGCCTGAGGTCTTTGACATGAAGCGCGGATGGCAGCATCAATACCGATATCAGGATAATCTGTATGCCATCCTGTTTGATGGCTGCCACCAGGTTTGGAACATCCATCCGGCCATAATCCGTGACAGCGTAACCAGCCGAATGAAGGACAGACAGAACCATGCGCTTTCCCAACGCGTGATAGTCATTCAGCAGCGCAATGGCCATGGCAGGCGCATTCTTTTGGGGGATGCGGGTTTGTACCGGAACGTGTGCAACCAGCTCCTCACATATCCGGCCGCTCATATACACCTGAGACAGGGCGAATTTTCCGTTTTCCCATTCTGTTCCAATGGTCTCCAGAACATCGACAATCAGGCTTTCAGATGAACAGGGCGCATTTTTCAAATGGGATATATCGGTCAAGATACGTTCAGCCTGAATTCGATCGAGCGAAAGCAGTGCTTTCAGAAATTCCTGTTTTAATTCCGGATAACTGTCATTATCAGCCATAGATATAAATCCTTCGAAAGGATATTTTCTGATTATAATGGATTTGGGGGTTGTATAATTGCAATACCAAAAATCCGGTAAAGCTCCGTAGGAGCATTCTGTTTGTAGTGATGACAATCCCCTATTTCTCCAAGCCCCGTAGGGGCGACCTGTTACCGATCGAAACAGGCCGCTCCGATGGAGCTTGATGGATTGTATTCTGTCAATTTCTACAAACAGGCCGCCCCTACGGGGCTTGATATCAAATGGAGATGTCCGTGCTACAAACAGATCGCTCCTACGGAGCTATCCTCGTTTTTTACAGCAGCATCTTCCGGATAAAATCGATCCAGACACAAATCAATCCTGCCCCGTAGGGGCTTGGTGACCGGCCGGTCGCTCGTACGGGAGCCATTAATCGTCACAAACCACCTGTTTTCAGCCCCGTAGGGGCGGCCTGTTTACTTGTCATCGTCAATCCATTCAAATAAATATTTATCGTTGTATTCAATCTGGTATTTCTTCAAAAAATCGATATATTCCTCTCTAAATGACCTGATTTTATGATGCTCCTCCTGATTTAAAATATATCGTATGACCGCATCGATATGACTTCGTGAATACGAAAACGCTCCAAAACCTTCCTGCCATTGAAATTGGCCTGCAATCCATTTTTTTTCTTTGATGAAGGTAGCAGAGCCAGCTTTGATATCCCGCACCAAATCTGATACCGACATGGACGGTTTCATGCCAACCAGCATATGGGTATGATCCGGCATACAAAAAATAGTCAGCAATTTTTGTTCACGTTTTTGAACAATACCAGTAATGAATTTTTGCAACTCCTCCCGATACTGTTTTGGAATCATGTTGTATCGGCCTTTTACGGCGAATACGATCTGGATATAAATTTGTGAATACGTGTTTGGCATTTAATTATTTCCGATAAACAGGCCGCCCCTACGGGGCTTG
>DFZE01000288.1 GCA_002382065.1 Desulfobacteraceae bacterium UBA4064 | reverse complement strand
GTCATTTTTTGTCGGTGTTAGCAGGAATCGCTTGGGAATTAGTTTTGACAAGAATGCGTTATCAGACTGATCACTGGTAAAAAGACCCTGTTCCTTTTTTTTCTTTTGACACCAATATTCGAAGATTGTCAACGAATTTGAACCGAATGACAAAAATCGACGCATTTCTTCTGAATCGCGACTTCGTATTCCCGCGCTAAAATCACGCCTTTTTTCGTGTCTTTTGTGTTGCAGCCTGCTATAATTAAAATTATTTTCCATTTCCCTGATATAGACGGGATCACGGATACGGTGAACTGGAATTTTTTTGATCGTATATATTGTATCTCCCTGAAAGAGCGTCCGGACCGGCAGGCGGAAGCGTTGCGTCAGTTTGAATCGGTTGGTCTGGCCCGGCATGTCGAGATTGTAACGGTCAGCAAACATCCGGATGATCCGGAACAGGGAATTTACAATTCCCATATGCTTTGCATGCAAAAGGCAATTCACTCCGGAGCGAAACGAGTGCTGATATTCGAGGACGATATTGTTTTTGACCGCTTCAGTCCCGAAGTATTTCGGAACTGCATTCATTTTTTATCAACCGATACTCATTGGAACATGGTGTTTTTCGGGTGTATGGTGAGCAGAAGCAAACCGACACCATATCCATCAATACGGCAGGTGGCGTATCGCAGCTTGGCCCATGCCTATGTGGTAAACCGAAAATTCGCCGAAAAACTGGTTCGAAACCCCTGGCGCCATGTTCCGTACGATGATATGTTGCGGGATTTGCAGGAGGAACACACATACGCCATATACCCTGCATTCGCGTTTCAAAGCAATTCCCGGTCAGACAATCTCCGATATCTGCCCCTTGACCGGTTTCGGCGAGGAATTGGCGGGTTGCGCCGCCTTCAAAAAATGAATGAATGGTATCACCGTCATCGTACTCTGTTCATCGCGGCCCATATCGCCGCCATATCAGGTATCCTGCTATGGTTTTTTTGAAAAAAAACACCTCCATCAATTTTCCCCTTTTATTTCTGGTTGCATGCAGTGTGGTGGGATCGATTCTCCTGGGATTTTATCTGACCGAAATCGACGCGGATATCACCCGGTATCTGCCTCAAAATGATCAGGTGGTTGCCGATGCAGGATATATTTTCAAGAATCATCCCATTCAGGATCAGTTGGCCATCGATGTTGGCGTGGGAAAATACGACCCGGATGGGCTGGCAGGATATGGCGATCAAATCGAACATCTACTTCTGGAAAGCGGGCTGTTCAAATCGGTTGGATTGAAAGATATCCAGAATCTCCTGCCAGAACTGATTTCACATATCACCATGAATTTGCCAGTTTTTTTTTCGGAAGAGGCGATTCAAACCCAGATACTGCCCAGAATTCAGCCGGAAGCGATTCAAAGCCGGTTGGAGGCGGTTCATCTGTCCCTGCTCAATCTGGATGGCATCGGCCGGTCCGCATTGATCTCCCATGATCCACTGGGATTGATGGAACCGGTCATGTCCCGATTGTCCCAGCTAGCGCCGACAATGGATGTTCAGATATTTCGGGGTAAACTGATGTCTTCTGACGGCAAGCACCTTCTGGTCGTTGCCAGCCCCATCCATTCCGGTACCGATACGGTGTTTGCCCGCCGGTTGGCCGAATTGATGGACGAAATATCCGATATCATTGCCGGTGAATCCCAAAAACAGGGTTTGACGGTGACCCTGACAGCGGCAGGCGCCTATCGGGCCGCGCTGGACAACGAGGTGATTGCCCGTCAGGATGTCAATCGGGCTTTGTGGCTGGCCACCCTGGGAATTGCCTGTCTGCTGATATTTTCATTTCCACGACCCTGGATCGGCCTGATGGCATTTTTGCCTTCTTTGGCCGGAACGTCAGGCGCTTTTCTGATATGTGCAATCGTATATAAAAAGCTTTCCATCATGGCGCTGGGATTTGGTGGCGCCATCATATCGATAACCATCGATTATGGCATCACCTATCTGATATTTCTTGACCGGCATGAGGAAACCCGCGGCAGGGAGGCTTCCCGGAAAATTCTTGCCGTGGGGTTGATCGCCACCCTGACAACAATCGGTGCCTTTGGTGCGCTGATGTTCAGCGGCTTTCCGATTTTTCAGCAACTGGGTCTTTTTACGGCTTTGGGAGTCGGGTTTTCTTTTGTTTTTGTTCATACGCTTTTTCCCCGAATCTTTCCGGTGATGCCGGCGGCGGATTTCAGACGTCTGCCACTTCGCAAACTGGTTGCATGGCTTGCATCAACCGGAAAAACAGGGGCGTATTGCATGCTTGGAATGGGAGTCCTCCTGATTTTTTTTGCCAGGCCGGACTTCAATGTCCAGTTGAACGCCATGAATACGGTGAGCCAGCGTACGGCAGATGCCGATGCATTGATCGCACGGGTGTGGGGAGGTCAGATATTCAATAAAATTTATCTGATGACTGAGGGTAACACCATATCCGAACTTCAGGCCAAATGGCTGGCACTTCAACCGAAGATCGATCGCGATATTCAATCGAATATCCTGATATCGGGCTTCATTCCATCCATGATTTTTCCGGGAGCAAGCCAGCGAATGGCGAATCTGGCCGCGTGGAAGGTGTTCTGGATAGCCGACCGGGTTGCGGACATGCAAAAAATGCTGCGGGAAAGTTCAGAGGGACTGGGATTCAGCCCCGACGCGTTTTCTCCGTTTTTGACCATGATTTCGCAGGAATACCAGCCGGTTGCCGATGAGGAAATTCCAGAGAGATTTTATGGCCTGCTGGCTATTCGAAAGCATTCAAACGGCCAGGGATGGGTTCAGGTTTCCAGTCTGATTCCGGGCAGTGCACATGATCCGGATTCGTTTTATTCCCGATATCATGAATGGGCCCGAATATTTGATCCAGACCATTTTTCCAAAAGACTGGGAAATCTGCTGTTTGATACATTTTTAAGAATGCTGGTCATTGTCGGGTTGAGCATCATGGTTTTGGTGTTTTTCTTTTTCATGGACTGGAAATTGACAGCCATTGCGTTGACACCCGTCGCCTTCGCTCTGGTCAGCACACTCGGTACCATGAAGCTGATCGGCCATCCTCTGGATATTCCAGGCCTGATGCTTTCCATCATCGTGATCGGCATGGGCGTGGATTATTCGCTCTATCTGGTACGGTCCTATCAGCGGTATGCCGATTCAGCCCATCCCAACATCAAGATGATACACATGTCGGTCTTTCTGTCGTCGACATCCACCCTCATCGGCTTCGGGGTTCTGATTTTTTCCCAACACTCGCTTCTGAAAAGCGCCGGCCTGACCTCATTTCTGGGTATCGGATATTCGCTGGTTGGTGCGTTTTTGATATTGCCCCCCATTCTTCGCCATGTCTTTCGGCCCTGTCAAACCGTCTCTGATCCCGGGGAGCCGTTGATCGATCGAATTCTGAAGCGTTATCGATACCGGGAGGCCTATCCCCGGTTGTTTGCGCGTTTCAAACTCAGGCTGGATCCGATGTTTTCGGAGCTATCCCGGATATTCAACCCCACTGACCCGGTTCGGACCGTTCTGGATATCGGTTGCGGGTACGGTGTGCCGGCATCCTGGGTGCTCGAGCGATATCCGGATGCCCGAGTGTATGGCATTGATCCGAATCCGGAGCGGATACGAATTGCCAAGCTTGCAACAGTAGACAGGGGACAGATCGCGGTCGGATGCGCACCGGAAATTCCATTACTACCCGGTCAAATTGATTTGATCCTGATGCTTGACATCATCCATTATCTTTCGGATGATGAATTGTCGCTGACATTGCAGCGGGTGGCTGACCGTATAAAAAAGAATGGCATACTGGTTATTCGGGCCGTTGTCCCGCCATTGACCGGCTCCGGCTCCTGGCGCTGGCAATTGGAAGCGTTGCAGACCCGATTGTCTGGAACATCGATTGGGTTCCGGTCGGTCGAAACCATTGCATCGATGATCACCCGGGCCGGATTTCAGATCGATTTTTCCGGTTTGTCCGGTGGAAACAGGGAGTCTGTCTGGTTTGTGGGAAATTTGCAAAAAAATGCGGCTGCTGGTGACATTCCTGCGACCACCTGAAGGAAAACCCATGTATGGTTTGTCCGCAATGGAATGGATCGGCATCATCGCCTGTCTGTCAGCCATTTTTCTGGCGATGGCGGACATGCGGTTATCAACCATCCCGCTGACCTGTTTTCTGATCGTGTGTCTGGCAGCCCCATTTTTGCCAGAAGCAGGATTGTTTATGCCCACCATCAGCCGGGGCATTTCCGGAAAACAGGCGGTGTCCATCACCTTTGATGACGGGCCGAATTTAATTACCACGCCGTTACTGCTGAATTGGCTTGAACGGCATCACATTCGGGCCACATTTTTTGTAACGGGTCGAAATGTGGATGCGCATCCGGATTTGGTTGTAAAAATTCTGGCCAACGGGCATTCTCTCGGTAATCATACCTACAGCCATGATAATCTGGTGATGCTGAAAGACACCCGGACGGTGATCAAAGAGATCGAAGACACCCAGCGCGCATTGAAACCGTTCGGGGTACGGCCCCTGACATTTCGACCGCCGGTGGGCATCACCAGTCCGCGACTGGGCAAGGCCCTTCGACAACTGAACCTGATCAATCTGACGTTCAGTTGTCGGGCGGGTGATTTCGGAAACCGTCGAATCGGAAACCTGTCGAAGAAAATTTTGAACCATGTTCGACCGGATGACATCATTTTGCTGCATGACATGCCACCGAAAAATCCAGATGCACTTGACGAATGGCTGGCAGAAATGGACCAAATCATGGCTGGATTGCGCCAGATGGGACTCGATGTCCTGCCTTTGTCCGATTTGATCGGCCGGCCGGTCATGGATACGGTAGTGAACGCGTTGGTTTGATTCATTTTGTCGGTGAAACATGACGTTGGATATGATGGAAAAATCGGGTTCAAACCCGCATTGTTTTGACGGATCGAATCCGGATTTGCAGCGACCCCTTCGGCGGGTATGGGTTGCCGGAATGTGGGGCGTGACGGCCCTCGGGAACACGATCGAAGATACGTGGCGGCATATTTTACAGGGGAATACCGGCATTCTTCCAATGGACCGGTTTTCAACAGAGACCTATATGTCCGATTATGCCGCATGTATTCCGGGAATGCCGGTGTCAGCGGGCCGCTCCCGAATGCTGGATATGCTGGAACGGCTTACTGTTCAAATTGGCCCGTTACCGGAGAATGTACTGATTATTACCGCCACGACCAAGGCCGATATCGATCTTCTTGAAAATATTCAAAACAAAAAAAATGTGGATCACGATGAGGTTCTGTATCCGCATCGCATGCCGGGAATCGTGGCCAATATGACAGGCTCGGGAAATCCCGGATTCAATATCAGCGCCGCCTGTGTCTCCGCCAGCATTGCCGTGGGACGCGCCGCATCCCTTATTTCCAGGGGATGCCATGACGCCATACTGGTATGCTGCATGGATTTTGTATCGGAGTTTGTATTTTCGGGTTTTTCGTCCCTGAAAATTTTGTCCCCAACCCCATGCCAACCGTTTGATCGGGACAGACAGGGCCTCTCGCTGGGTGATGGTGCATGTGCGATTCTGCTCATGGCGGAAGATCATGCTCGAAAAGATAACAGGACATGCCTCGGAACAATTGACGGATGGGCCATGAGCAATGACGCATCCCATATGACATCACCCTCAAGAGATGCAAAGGGACTGGTTCAGGCGATTTGTTGGGCCGTGAATCGGGCAGGCATCCGTCTGATGGATATTGGTGTGATCAGCGCCCATGGAACCGGGACAATTTATAACGATCTGATGGAAATCACCGCTTTTCACAAGGTGTTTCAAACCAGACAGATTCCGGTGTATTCGGTGAAGGGAGCGATCGGTCATACATTGGGCGCGGCAGGTGGAATGGAGGTATGCCTGGGTATCAAGGCGTTGAACACCGGCTTGGTCCCGTCCACCATCGGACTGACGACGCCGATGGCAGAGGCGATGGGAATGGTATCGACCGTTGTCCGAAACGTCGACACGGATTTTCTGATGACAACCAATTCCGGGTTTGGCGGAATCAACAGCTCGATTATTTTAGGGAAATCGATTGCATGATCAGCGTTGCGGGGGTGGGCTGGGTCTCCTGGCAGGGGTATGGACAGGGACCCGTCAAGCATATCGGTGACATGTCTGAAAGGCGGCTTCCCGATATTCCATGGACCGCCCTGTTTGATACCCCGGACCGACAGTTCGGCCGCATGGATGCATACTCCCGGATTGGACTTGCGGCGGCGGTTTTTGCCATGAAGGATGCCCGGTTCAGGATATTGGACAACCGGATCAAGGGAATTGTCGCGGTGACCCAAACCGGATGTTTACGATCGGATGCCGATTATTTCAGAACCGTGCTCGACGGAAGGGGGATCACAGCCAGCCCCACCCTGTTTGCCTATACGCTTCCCACATCACTCATAGGAGAAATTGCCATTCGTCTCGGGATTACCGGACCGGGGTTCGTGATTCAGCAGGATACCCTTTCCGGACATGCGGGGCTCGATCTGGCAGTGGATATTCTGGAGTCGAATGAAGCCGATGCCATGCTGGTGGGGCATTGTGATATCGGTCCGCCGGATGCCATTCAGACTGGCGAACCCGGTTCGGATTTGCCCGCTCTTTTTTTTGTCCTTCGAAAGGATGATTCACTCGAACCCGGATATGGTATTCTTTCTGTCACGTCACATGGCATGTCATTTGGAAATCGGGTCGTATCGGGTCACATCGACCTGTTGGCGTCGTTTCCTTCCCATCCGGAGGGAATGCTGTGAAATGGATGACGATATGATCAACCGACCTCCGATACCGGTCACCGGAATCGGCTGCATTTGCGCTGCAGGAGACGATCTAAATGCATGCCTGACAACGCTTTATGAAAACCATGAATGCAGGCATTCCTGTCCAACACGCTTTCCAAAGACAGACGAAATGTCCTGTCCTGTTTTTGAAGTGAATGCAACGGCACTGTCACACATTAATCGGGAAAACCGCTCCGTCACGCTGACCACATCACTGGCGCTTGAAGCAACTTCCCAAGCACTGGAAAACGCGGGATGGTCTGCCCGGTCCCTTGCAAACAGACGGGTTGGTGTTTGTGTCGGAACCACGGTGGGCGCCACGATCATCAGTGAATCAACCTATTATCAGTGGCGGGCCGGACAGCATCCGGATATCCGTCCCATGATCAGAAATTTTTATTCAAACCCGGCATCGGCCATAGCCCGGCACTTTGACCTGACCGGCCCGTGTCAGACAGTCGTCAATGCCTGTGCATCCGGCACCGATGCCATAGGAATCGCTGCATCCTGGATTCGGTACGGGCTGTGCGATATCGCGTTGGCCGGCGGCGCGGATGAACTGTCACGAATTTCCTATATGGGGTTTATGTCCCTGAAAATCATGGACCCGGGTCCGTGCAGACCCTTTGACAAAGATCGAAATGGCCTGAATCTGGGAGAAGGCGCTGCCATTTTGCTGCTGGAATCACCCGATGTCAACAGGTCTTCCGGAAATCGCCCCCGTTCGTTTGTCATGGGCTACGGTTCGGCAAATGATGCCTGGCGCATGACCGCATCCCGTCCGGACGGGAAGGGGCTTGTCAGCGCCATCAATCAGGCGTTACGTGACAGTCATGCAGATTTGAATCAGGTGGCGTTTGTCAACTGTCATGGTACCGGCACCCGGGATAACGACCGAGTGGAAGCGCATGTTCTGGCAGACATGCTGCCACGGGTCCCCTATTTATCCACAAAAGGCTACACCGGGCACACGCTCGGCGCTGCCGGCGCTATAGAGGCCGCGCTGAGCGTGGCGTGCCTGGAAAAGGGCCTCATACCGTCAAGTGCTGGTTTCGAAACACCCGATCCGGATCTGCCGTCGCATCCGGTTGCCACCTCCAGACCGATCCATGGAAATATTGCTTTGTCCCAATCCCTTGCATTTGGAGGCCATAACGCGGTACTGATTATCGGGAAGGAAATGAGCCTGTGAAACCGGTCGCGGTCCAGGGAATCGGTGTAGTCGGCGCATTCGGGCATCAGGTGGATCAACTGGAAAAAGCCCTTTCGGGGTGTCTGCCGGTGCCCGAAACCGTTTGCCTGGATTTGCCCGAAACGTCGCTTTTCGTTGACGTTTTTCGGGCTGATGTTCGCCCCATCGAACGGATTGTCGATAAGCAAACCCTGCGCAGGCTGGACAGGTACAGCCGCATGGCGGTCCTTGCCGCCCGTCAGTCACTGGAAGATGCCGGCGGATTGAATGGCACCCGGGAACGGCTGGGTGTCATCATTGCAACGGGTTATGGTCCTGTCGGATCGACATGTGCGTTTCTGAATTCCATACAGGATACGTGCCAGCCGTTTCCGTCTCCCACTCATTTCTCCAATTCCGTGCATAACGCCGCTGCGGCGAATATTTGCATGCATCTGGGCATTACCGGGCCGGCCCTGACCGTCAGTCAGTCAGAGAACGCCGTGACATCCGCTCTTCTGACGGCAGGGGTGTGGCTTGCCGAAGATCGTGTCGATGCCGTCCTGTTCGGGGTTGTGGATGAATACGCCAATATGCTGGCATTATTTTTATCGCAATGGCATCCAGGCGGGGATCGTGTCGATGCCGGACCCAGTCCCGGCCAGTTGGCGTTTGGAGAAGGGGCGGTTTTTTTTTTGCTGACCAGCCGAAAAGATTCATCTGGCGGATATGGATGTGTCGAAGCCATGCATGAACCGATGAACATGAATCTTCCATTCCCCCCGCATGCCATCATTTTGCAATCCGGGCTGGAATATTGGAAACATTTTGATGCCTGGCCTGTCGGAATGCGGCAAGATAATACAATCTTTTCATATCAGCCCATTTATGGGGTTACACCGGTGGCAATCGCCTTTGACATGGCGATCGCATTGCTTTCGTTAAAAAATCGGAGCGTGTATCTGCCATGGAACGACTGGTCGAAATTTCATGGCGGTTGCACCGGGGATGACGTTCCGATTCCGAATGCCGCTGGAATTTATTGTATTGCATGGTCGGCACAGGGAATTCCGGAATGTGTTCATCTTCAGTGACAGTTCGGGTTCAAGGGCAGCTTTTTCATTGTCCGCTTTATGCTTTTCTGGCATAAAGGGCTTCGTTGGTGTCTCTTGTCGGTGTCGGAATCGGTGTTTTTGACCGCCTTTGACACCGGTCATTTAACAGCAACGTGGTCAGGCGGCCTGGTTCCTTCTCAATACTCACAACTCAAATCTCATTACTATTTTCACGGTGTCCATCATGATCCATACCGAACTGAAGTTCGAAAAGAGA
>DFZE01000138.1:1898-7505 GCA_002382065.1 Desulfobacteraceae bacterium UBA4064 | reverse complement strand
CAAAAACCTAACCAGACAATGCTGAGTAAAATCGTAATTCCCGGGGGTATTCCAGCATTTTTTCCCCATGATTGCAGTAGGGATTGATTTTCTGGTTCAAATTGGCCACCTTTTTGAAGTCCTGGACGGCAGGACCGACTCCGGGCATCTGATTTTCCATTTCCGACACCAGATGCTTCCAGTCCATCTGTTCGAAAGGAAACGATATCCAGCGATTGTCGGACGGGCTTCTGAACCAAACTTTTCTGATATGTGAGATCATGCTGCCCAGTCCCCAGGCTTTTCCCAAACCGATTTTAAAGCCGTGACCGGCAACGCTATGCTCCAGAAGCATCAGCATCGCGGCAATTTCTTCTGGTGAAGCATTGTCAACACCCACCGTCCCATGAAAAGTCATGTCTTTTTCACAAACGACTGCATAGTTTCTCAGTTTGTGGGAGGTAACAAATTTCCCCTGGTCCCGGTTGATTTCCCCGTCCAGTTTTTCGATGGTTTTGCGCCAGTCATCCAACCCGGCAGCCCCTTTCGTGCCGTGCTGATATGTTTTTACGCCCTTCAGACATCCCTTTTGTGGGCTGAAATATCCATTGACATCCCGTTTATTGGGTTTGGGAGGTCCGGCGATCCGCATCAATATCTGGCGGCATACTGTTTGGCCGCCGGATTTCCACTTAGTCAATTCAACCTGCCGGTATCCTGATTTCTGTGTTTCCTCCGGTATACGGTGTGAAAACCTTTCCGGATGGTCCAGGGTTTGCTCGGATACCAGTGTGGCGGATTTGAATCGGCCCCGATACCCCACGGCCTCCCGGTCCTTTCTGCCTGTTTCATCCGTCATTCCGAACATCTGACATCGGGGACACAGCAGATTCATGTCACTGCAGGCCTCCTGATCCTTCGGAATGGTGTCCTCGTGCAGAAAAAGGGCCTTGAACAGAAAATTTTTTCCGATATTGGTGACAACACCGCCAAATATTTCATAATAGACCCAACTGCCGACAACCAGGCTATTCAAATCCTCATACCAGGGCTTATCTACCTGATGATTGTACTGGCCCATAAAAACCAATTTTTTCTGTTTATCCACACTTTCAAAATTGGTTTTGGGTATAATTCCGGTAACCGGATTCCCGGCTTCCTGATAAAATCGGTGCTGGTGGTGTCTTCTTTCCTTCAGATCCATTCCATTCAGGTAGGGACCGTAATAGGTTATCCCGATGTCGTTTTCTGAATTTCGGGCCAGGGAAAATTCTTTGATAATCGGCGGCTTGTTTCTCCTATCTTCCATCTTGCTTCGGTTTGTATATACCGTCTGGCCCGGAACGATACCATCCAGCCTCCGTTGATCATAATAAAATTCCTTGCATGGCTGAATCGTGACGGTTTTGCCATTGGCAACGTTTTCCATGCTGAGCAGAATGCCCGGTTTGGATTGTCCACCCATGTTTACCCGGTAGCGTTTGTAGGCGCCGGTAAAAGGGTATTGTCCCTGTTCTGTTTTCTTGTGCGGTTCCACAATGGTATTGACCCTGTAGCATCCGCCCATCAGATTGGCAAATCCGCTGGCAATGGCGGATTTGACCGTAAAGGGGCTGATGGCCAGTTTGTTGTCGATGGTCAGCCATCGCTTGTTGTATCCGGCATAAAAGCCGTCCCGGTTATCCGAACAGGTTGCAGGGCCTGTTGTGGTGCAGGGATTGGCCGCAATCGCAGAAATGGCCTGCCAGGTTATTTCAAAGGCCACATCAAACCGGTCTTTTTCCAACTTGTCGTGAAACGGCGGCTCATTTCGGTCAAAACAGCTTTCCCGGGCCGAAAAAGAATATGGGAAACAGCCATCCGAATGAGATGGCTGCCGGTGGAACCGCTGGTTCGGATTGCCCGGCCGGTGTGATTGATCAGTCATTTTTTTCACCTCCTCTGGTAATAAACACATTGAGCCGATGCTGCCACATCGTGACCTCCCACACCCTCCGCCATCCCGGAAAAATGGATGAGACGGATCTGCAGGATGTTTGGCGGTAATAACAGTTGGGCTCACCGGTCATTTGTGTATGCAGAACATATTTCTGAAAAAAGAAGGCGTTATCCGGCTCACGCTCCACGCAGATTTCAGCATAATCGCCATTTACATCACCCCATAGATGAATTTCCATCAAGGGACCTTCATAACCGGAAAAATCTATTGGCTGACCGGTCAGAATCTGCATCATCAGCGGGAGATCGGTTTTCCGTTCCAGCCGCTTTTCTGTGGTGGAAAATGTCAGATAACCGTCTGACCAGATGGCGGCGTCAAGCACATTAGGGTCTGTCAGAATGCCAGCATCGTATTCAAGATACCCTTTCGTGTATATTTCTTCAGGCATGACAACCTCCATTGGCAACAGGGCCTTCCAGATGATTCAACTGAAGCTGTCCGGTGCAGGTGGATGTCGCGCCAATCCGGTGCCAGCCTGGCGGTGCATTACCGGGTTTCAGTTCATCGAGCAACGTTTCCAGATACGTCATGGCCAGTGACGGATTGGCATCGGCCAAGGCTTCATCGACCATGACAGTGGTGGTAAACCGCGCCTGCTTCAGGTATTCGCCGGAAAACAGGTTGATGTTTTGCTGACTGTGTTCGCAAAGCTGAATCCGGTGCAAAATGTCTGTCTCCGGTTCATCAACCGGTGCATCCAGAACGGCCAGTATGCCGCCCTGGTCTGTGGACCCGAACCACTTGCACCGGATACAACCACATCCCTTCTGTTTTTCATCGCAAATTGTTTGGCCTTCAGATTTCAGCCGCCTTTCGATCTGTGTGGAAAACAGGGCCTGACGAATGGCTTTGCCGGGTATGACATACTGGGGTTCGATTTTTTGGGTTCCGGGATTCCATATCCGCCTCTGAAAGACAACCGTGTCCGGCATTTCATCCGGAAGATCATCTCTTTCCAGAATTGGATACCGGGTATGAATGCCCATCAGTTGGCCGGGTGCAATCTGAAACTGAAGCTCGTAGGTTTTCCAGGGACTGATGACAGCGGGATGATCCACCGGCAGATCGACAGGGGTTGCAATCAACGTATCCGGGCGCCGGACACCTGCGGGAAACAGGGTCTGGCGATGTGCGGGTTGGGTCAAATCCAGTTGCCAGGTCTGGCCGGACTCAAATTTCAGACGGCCAAATCCGTATGACCAGCCACCGCCGATATTTTCTATGCCCTGATCGATGACCCACAATGCCTCAGAAAAAATCCGCCCGATATCATCAATGGATTGATCGCTTTTGGCGCTGTCCGGCATAAACCAGACACCTTTCAGATGAATCATCGATCCGGCCGGCACATTTTCCTCGGTAAACATGGCGCCGGTGGTGGTTGCGCCCCATTTGCGATGGACCTGAATCCCGTAGCGATAGTCGCTGTCGTGAAGGGGTTCGATGGACGATTCACACCACAGGCTCGACACCCCTTTGTCTTCTGCGGCATCGTTGTATTTGCCGATATCGCGTGTCAGCCCGACGCCTTTCTTCAGTCGGGAGAACGCGCGTCGAATGAGGCTGGCCCAGACGTACCCGTTGATATGGAGATTGTTGTCCGGGGTCTTGTCGATGGTGTTGTCTGCAATATCATCACCGTCACCCGTTCGGAGCAGTAACGGCGTTCTCAGGGAAAAGGCGATATCAAAAACCAGTGCCATACGGCTTTTCATCATGTCCATGACATTATCCTTTCTCCAACGCTACGGAATCCTGTATGTAGTTGCCTTGTTGCGTGTGCCACTGAAACCGGGCATAGGACTGTCGCAGCGACGTGACATAATCGATCAGGGCGATTCTGTCGCCCTTTCCAGCAATATCCCGAATATCTCCCAGAATTTTTTTGGGAATCAGGTTGTCAGGTATCTGATCCATGTTCCAGTCGGCATATTTTTGCAGAATCTTTTTGGTGTGTTCCACGATCAGCGGCAAATCCATTTCGGTCAGCACCCGCAGATTGCCCATCTGGGAGCGGCTCATTTTTTTGATATCTTCATTTGCCGGGGGGTGAGATCTGTTCGATGTTTCGTCGATCCACGGATTTTCCGGCGGCTTGCAGTAGGTGATAAATATCTGCTGATAGCCTTTCCAGGGAATGGTTTTACCGTCAACCGGTTTGTTCATCAGGCTTCCGGGGTCGAATACGATGCGGTTTTGTCTGGGGCGTCTGATCATGGTATTGTAGGATCGAATGATTCCAATCCGGTACTGAACAAAATCGTCAATGACATCTTTCGAAAAATGCCGTGGTTCGACTAACAGGTGAATACCGGAAGCATCTGATGGTGGGTCGCCGGGCAACAGTCCGCATGAAAAAAACGTACCGCTGATGAATGGCGGAATATTTTCCAGAATCCATTTCGCTCTGGCAGCAAAGACCTCTTGATCGAATAGGGGGGTAATGGTGACATGACCGGCAAAATAGGTTCCACTGGAGATCAGTTCCTGGGTAAACAACCCCCGGGTTTTTTCTGTAGAAAACGACGCATCGATGGCGTTACGAAACCGCTGTTCGGTCTTGATTTCAAACAGGCCGGGTGGTCGGGTATTACTGACAAATGCATTCGATGTCAGCGGTTTGGCCTTTCCGTGCGTTTGACTCACATCCTCTTCTGCATTCGGGTTTTCCGGTTTTTGCGGACTGTCCATCACCACCCCGTCTTCATATCGGATGGTCGAAAATGCCGGTGGATATCCCGGCCAGACGGTGTCAACGGTTCTAACGGATGGATATGCTGTTGCCACTGTCAGACAGGCCATTTCATCCGGTTTTGGCCAGACGCCGTAAATCAGATTATAGGTTCGAGCCAACCAGGCGGTTATCTGCCGGGGTGAAATCTTTTTTTCAGAGACCAGAAGCTGCGTGCCCCCCGGGTTGAGCGGTTTGTTTCTGAAATTGGTCTGGGCCTCCAGTGCATACAGAAATTGCCCGGAATGACTGTTTTCAAAAACCGGGTTTTCCGGCGGAAGAAATGTGTGAACGCGCCAGTCTTTCAGGGATACGGCGCCACGGCCATAGCCACGGGATCGGAATGCGCCAAAACCGGACAGCAGGCAGGCGGAATCCTCCAGCATTTTTTTTGCCAGAATCATGTCGTTTTCATCGGAAAAATACCCCAGCAGTATGAGCGCTGAAAGTGTTTTTTTGTCCAGCCAGGCATATTCCCGGCTGACCAGCATCCCTTTTTTGTTGACCCGGGTCGCATCTTCAATTTCACATCGGGTGTGTACCTCAAATTGGGTTGGCACGGTTTCATCGATCAGTTCCAGGTCTGTACAGGTCACTTTGCCAGCCTTCTGCTGGCCTTCCTGACCAAAAAGCCACGCCACCCGGTCCGGAGCGAATTCATTGGGCGACAGTTGGGACAGCCAGGTGCAGGCCATGCGCCAGTCGCCCAGGATTTGGGTATCGGGATAAAAAGGGACGAGAAAGTTGCCTGTTTTTTTCTTGAGATGGGGATAATAGCCAAATGGTCCCTTTTCGCCGCCGGCCGTAAACCAGTATCCAGATGCAGAAACCTCAACCTGGGCAGAAACCAGATAGATGGGACGTATGGTGTCGCTCATGTCTCCCTCCGTTCATCGAT
>DFZE01000138.1:0-1699 GCA_002382065.1 Desulfobacteraceae bacterium UBA4064 | reverse complement strand
GATGTAAATTGGTTTTTCATAGGTCAAAAGGCCATCGGTACCGGTTTCCGGGCCTGCATTCAAAAGTTGCCAGTTGATACTGTTGGCCAATCTTTCGGCACCTTTTTTGGCCTGGCCCATCAGGTGTTCCCCCTGTTCGTGAATCAACCGGAATGGCGTATGCAGGGAGGTGATCACAAATGCGCCGCCAAAGGAAAAAGAACCCGGATCACGCACGGGTCTGTTTTTTTCAGGTGTGGCATGATCCTTCAGCCATTGGGTGCTGAACCATTCACCCTGCTCAAACTGTTTTACCTGTTCATGAAATGATCGGGAAAGCTGTTTTGCAAATTTCAGCACATATTGTTCCGGCATGACAATGCACAGATCGTCGCCGCCGGCAATGATCAGACGGAATGGGAGATAATGGGTCTGATCGGATTTCCATAGATTCCAGGTGTCGATGGGGAATATTCGGGAAAGAGTTTTGGCAGTGATGTCGATATAGGCGGTAGTCAACTTATGAAAAATGTCGGGGATGTTCTGGTCGGGCTGGCTTAGCCAGATCGGTACCTTGACATTCATGTTGTTGGCATCCGAAAACCAGACTGCCATGCGTTGACGATCGCCGTTATCTGGCGGATCAGGCGGCTCCGGAAACAGATTTTTGAAATCTGCCGCAATTTCAACCGATGCCCGGGATTGATCCGGATCCACCATTTCCAGATACTGGCGATAAATCTTTTCAATGGAAGTCAGATTGTCCGGGGATTCCTGACGAATTTTTTTGGGATTCAGCCGTTGTGTAATCGACATGTCGCAAATACGACACAACAGTTTTTTTTTATTGTCACCAAAGTACCGTTCTGCTGTTCCGGGATATTCTCCACATTCCTCGCAGGTTTGAAACATGGGGTTGTAGGTGACGCCATAGCCCCGAAACCGCTTTTTGTCGTTACTCAGTTGGATTATCAGATTTTGTTCTTTGGCCTGTTTCAGATCACTGGCCATAACCGTGTTTGAAATCTGAAATTCCAACATGGGCAGACGGGTGGACACAATTTTGATCATCTCCTGCCGGGCCTGGGCCGCACTGGCCGGATCGGTAAACCGGGATGTAAATTTGCCACCGCCCGCAACCAGTGTCTCACCGCCCAACGCGCGAACCGTATACGACAGGTCGATTTCATTGATCTGTGACAGCATCTGACTGACCCCAGCCATTGACCACAACCGGTCATGACGCAGCACGGTTTTCTGAATGGCGGAATACTGAAGCGACACATAGAAGTAATCGGTCATTTGTTCCTCCTGAAATGGGTTAATATCCCCCTGTAAGGTTTTTCAATGTCCTGATTGCTATACGCCATTCCGTAGTGTCTGTCGAGTACTCCGGAGAGCTTTTTGTGGACTGGCGATACCTTCCTTCCCCCAGGGTTTATGTCTTCCAGACCACAGAATCTCTGATAACAGTCGCAGGTTATCCAGGGGTGCAGAGGCATGAATTGTGACTGGAGGTCGCAATGGGAATACCGGCAAAACGGAATGATTATGTCTATTGGGAAGATGAATACAAACTGGCGTTTGATGATCTGTCAGCAGAACAGCGGCAATTCCTGGTGAAGCTGAACAACCGGCTGTCTGAAATCGAAAAGGGTATCAGAGAGGAGGGTCAGGCCCTGATCGACCAATTGAAAAAAAGAATCAGGGACTCCGACGA
>DFZE01000257.1 GCA_002382065.1 Desulfobacteraceae bacterium UBA4064 | reverse complement strand
GTCTTGACAGTGGGGTCCACCTCACCCCCCAGATCGGCCCATTCGACGATGGCCGGTATGCCATTCATCACATTTTCCCGCAGTTTTTGGAAGGCAGCGCCATCATTGGCATCTTCATATTCATCGTCCGCATCAAATCCATGCGATCTCAGCCAGGAAAGCATCTCATCCGGGGTTGTTCCGGGTTTCCCGCCGTCTTTCAATACATCCATGCTTCGCGTGCCCATTTCACGGGCAATTCTCATCTCGGTAACCGAATCCGCCGAAATGTTTTCCAAATCGGTAGTAAATGGCAATTGCCATCAGCGCAGCAGGCCCGCAGGTGTATTCTGTAGTCTGCTGGTATCCGTACACGTCCGGAATGAAATAAACCCCTTTTTGTTTCAGCAGATTTTCCGGTTCCGGTTTGGGGAACCATCCGTTTTTTTCGGAATTTGTCTCCGACGGATTGTCCGAAGGTGAAAACCTCCCGATTCCGCAAGCACTGACCATGAGGAGTATCAGGATAGGAAGGCATAATAAGGTAGTATGGATTCGGAACTTTTCCATTTTTCTTTTATGGAGCAATCCGCTATTCATCCAGAAACTGGGGAAAATGCATCCGCAACCCTTTTCCGGGAAGGGTCATGAGGGTGGATATGCCATGTGCGACCAGATCCCGGTTGGCATCCCATACTTTTGATTCCGCATAACTGATTGATTTGCCGGATCGGATGGCGCTGCCTTCTGCAATCAGCACCCCGGATGTCACCGGTTTGAGATAATTCAGTTTCAAATCGATGTTTACCAGGCCGGCATTCTCCGGAATTCTCATGAATACCGACCAGAACGTCGCCGTGTCGATGAGCGTTGCCAATACGCCGCCATGAACCATACCATAGGCCTGGAGATGACACCGTCCGGTTATATACTTCAAACTGGATCAAATTGCGCTTTTTAATCCTATCANNGTAGTTTCATCCAGTGGAGAGTATAAGCCGGATGACCGCCCTGTCAATTTCAATTTCCGACAGGCTCATGGACATGTGGGCCGGATAGGGGCTGGTGTTGACAATTTCCATCAATTCAAGGAGATCCTTCGGATTTGGTTTCGGCAAAAAATCCTCCGATGTGAAGACAATGATGACTGTTGCAGGTAAAACGATGAATGTTATTTCCGGCTTTGAAAAGCCGGCCATAGAATTCATCCTCCTGCCCGAAAGATTACAGGCAGGAGGATGTCAAGGGATGAGCGTCATACAGAAACAATTACATGACTGCGGAAAAGAAAGCCGATTTGAAAAATTCCCGGTTCATCCGGGCGATATTGACAATGGAAATTTCCTTGGGGCATTCGGCCTCGCATTCCCGCTCGTTGGTGCAGTTGCCAAACCCCAGCTCGTCCATTGTGCAGACCATGGACATGGCCCGTTTGGCAGCCTCGGGTTTGCCCTGGGGAAGAAGGGCCAGATGGGAAATCTTGGCGCTGACAAACAGCATGGCCGCCGCATTGGGACAGGCCGCCACACAGGCACCGCAACCGATGCAGGCCGCGGCATCCATGGCCTTATCCGCAATATCCTTTGGAATGGGAACACTGTTGGCATCAGGGGCCCCGCCGGTGTTGGTGGAAACATATCCCCCTGCCTGAATGAGCTTGTCCAGCGGACTGCGATCCACAATCAAATCCCGGACAACCTTGAATGCCTTTGCCCGAAAGGGCTCGATGGCCAGAACATCCCCGTCCTTGAAATGACGCATGTGAAGCTGACAGAGTGTGGTTGCCTTTTCCGGCCCGTGCGGCCGACCATTGACCACTGCACCGCATTGACCGCAGATGCCTTCCCGGCAGTCCGAATCAAAGGAAACGGGTTCTTTTCCATCCAGTGTCAGTTGTTCGTTGACCACATCCAGCATTTCCAGAAACGACATGTCGGTCGAAATGCCACTGGCGTGACAGGTTTCAAATCCACCCTTATCCTGAGCGGTTTTCTGTCGCCAGATCTTCAGCGTGATATTGATGGTTTTTGTCACTTGTAACTCCTTTGCGTCAGATGGACATTTTCAAATTCCAGCGGCTCCTTGTGAAATACCGGCTCCTGAGCATCTCCGGCATATTCCCAGGTCGAGACGTGGCAGAAGTTTTCGTCATCCCGCCGGGCCTCGTTCTCGTCTGTCTGAAATGCCTCGTTGAAATGCCCCCCGCAGGATTCCCTTCGGGTCAATGCATCGATGATCATCAGTTCACTGAATTCAAGAAAATCCGCCACCCGGCCGGCCCGTTCCAGACTCTGATTCAGGTCCCCGTCTGTACCCGGAACACGGACATTTTTCCAGAACTCCGACCGCAGTTCCTGAATCATGATTCGGGCTTTGGAAAGGCCCTCGTCGTTTCGGGACATGCCGCAATAATCCCACATGATTTTTCCCAACTGCTTGTGAAAATCATCCACGGTCCGGTTGCCGTTGATGGCCATCATCTTGTGAATCCGGCTGCCCGCTTCTTTTCTGGCAGCCTGGAATTCCGGCGCCGAACTGGAAATTTTGGGCAGGGATGTACCAGCCAGATATCCGCCAATGGTGTAGGGGATGATGAAATAGCCATCGGCCAGTCCCTGCATCAGGGCGCTGGCGCCCAGGCGGTTTGCGCCGTGATCCGAGAAGTTGGCCTCACCCAGCACAAACAGGCCCGGAATATTGCTCATCAGATTGTAATCCACCCACAGACCGCCCATGGTGTAATGGACCGCGGGATAGATCATCATGGGGATTTCGTAGGGATTTTGGGCCGTAATCTTTTCATACATCTGAAACAGGTTGCCGTATTTCTGGCCGATGACATCTTTTCCGTCCCGCTTGATGGCATCCCGGAAATCCAGATACACGGCCAGGCCGGTTTCGCCGACGCCCTTGCCCAGATCGCACTGTTCCTTGGCATTTCGGGAAGCCACATCCCGGGGGACCAGATTCCCGAAGCTGGGATATTTGTTTTCCAGGTAATAATCCCGTTCGGATTCCGGAATCTGATCCGGTGCGCGCGTGTCGCCAGGAGTTTTGGGAACCCATACCCGGCCGTCATTTCGAAGGCTTTCACTCATCAGGGTCAGTTTGGATTGATAGCTGCCGTGTACCGGGATGCAGGTGGGATGAATCTGGGTAAAACAGGGGTTTCCAAAAAGGGCCCCTTTTTTGTATGCCCGGTAGGTGGCGGTCACATTGCTTGACATGGCATTGGTGGACAGAAAAAACACATTGCCATATCCACCGGTCGCCAGCACGACCGCATCGGCCGCATGGTTTTCCATCTCGCCGGTGATCAGGTTCCGCGCCACAATCCCCCGGGCCTGGCCATTGACCATGACCAGGTCCAGCATTTCCCGTCGCGGGAACATGGTAACCTTGCCGATGGCGATCTGACGGCTGAGTGCGCTGTAGGCCCCCAGCAGCAACTGCTGACCGGTCTGTCCCCTGGCATAAAATGTTCGGGATACCTGAGCTCCGCCAAAACTGCGGTTGGCCAGAAGCCCGCCGTATTCCCGGGCAAAGGGAACGCCCTGTGCCACGCACTGGTCAATGATATTCACACTGAGCTGGGCCAGCCGATACACATTGGATTCCCTGGCGCGAAAGTCTCCGCCTTTTATCGTATCATAAAACAGGCGCCAGATGCTGTCGCCGTCGTTCTGATAATTTTTTGCCGCATTGATTCCTCCCTGGGCTGCGATGCTGTGGGCCCGACGGGGTGAATCCTGAATGCAGAAGCATTTGACATTGTAGCCCAGTTCAGCCAGGGAGGCTGCCGCGGCACCCCCGCCCAGGCCGGAGCCGACAACAATGATTTCAAATTTCCGTTTGTTGGCCGGATTGACCAGTTTGAGTTCAAACTGATGCCGATCCCATTTATCTGCAAGCGGACCGCCGGGAGTTCTGGATTCTAACATATTGGATTTTCTCCTTTATCATTTAAGATTCGAGCTTTTGAATTTGAGATGTTGAATCATCCGCATAAAATTCCAATCTCAAATTTCAAATCTCGAATATTTTTTGGATCAGGCCATCAGTGACATATAAACCGGAATAAATCCGAATCCGGCCGCAACAACAATGCTGAAGGCCAGAGAAAGCCCCTGAATCAGCGGCATATACTTGGGATGATTGAGGCCGACCGTCTGGAATGCACTCCAGAAACCATGGCTGACATGTATGGCGGCAATCAGCATGACCACGATATAAAGGGTCACATAAAGCGGATTTTGAAATGAGATTAAAACGATATCGAAAATGGTCTGGTTGGTTTTGTCGACAAATGTGAAATGAAACAGATGAAAAATGATAAACAGCAACAGAATGACGCCGGTATACGGCATGGTGGCGGACCCGATGGTTCTGCCGCCAGCGGTTTTGTTGACAGCATACCGGTCAGGCCGGGCTGTCCAGTTTTGATAAAACAGCAGCAGACCGGTCATGACATGGATCAGGGCAAAAAGGACGAGGCCCGCTTCCGCCAGAGTCAAAAGGGGCCTGAGGGATTGCAGGTGTTCGGCATAGGCGTTGAATGCATCCCGCCCGCCATAGATAAACAGATTGCCCGCCAGATGCCCGGCCAGAAATCCGCAGAAGCTGAGTCCGGTCAACGCCATCAGTAATTTTTTCCCTATTGATGATCCCAGGGTTTTCACCAGCCAGTTCATGAATACCTCCGATTTGTTGTTGACACACAGAAATCGTGTCCGGTTAACAGTTAAACGGTCCAACACGATATTTCGGAAGAACCATTTTGTAGTTTTGTAGTCCATTTTTTTCAATGAAATATCACCTTTATCGATTTTGCTTTTCACTGTCAATAAATTTGTTCATCCACCATGTGTCACAGTTGGCCTGTAAAATCTGATCGGCAATCCGTTTCCCTTCATCGGTTTTCAATCGCGTCATCACTGGTTTGATCCAGGTTTGTGCGTGATCAAATCCCTTGTCCAACAGGCATTTCAGTTCCAGAATCAGGGATATCTGATCGGCGTCCCGGGCCAGCCTGGCCTCCGGGCTTGTCCCTTCATTGAATTCCTGAAGCAGTGCCAGAATGGAATCCCCAAAACTCAGACTGCGGATCATATCCTGAAGCGCCGTGGTTTCATCGGCATGATCATACCATTTCTGAACGCTGTTCAGATCTCCGGTCCGGGCTTCCGGCAAATCATGCAACAGGCACATGGTGATCAGCTTCAGCGGATTGACTGCCGGTGACAGAAATGCCATCACCCAGGCGATGATGGTGGTGCTGAAAGAATGCTCGGCAACAGATTCCGTTCCCGCTCCAAGAAATGCAAACCCGGACCGGGGAATCTGCTTCAAAAACCGGGCTTCGAATAAAAAGTCGGCAATCGGTTCATCCATCATGTCAATTTCTTCCTTCACGCTGGTGCAGTCATTGGCGGCATTTGTCGGTCAGGCGATCATCCCCCATGATCTGAAAAGTCATTTTAAATATGCGTTTCGTGGATGAACGAAGCCTGAAATCGGCATCGATCCGGTGACCACAGACCCACACGATTCTGCTATCCGACAGGACAACAGGGGATATTTTTCTCTGCCGGGGATCGACTTTGTGATCAATGAAAAATTTTTTGATTTTCTGAAAACCGGCTGTTCCCAGCGGTTTGAAGCGGTCACCCGGCAAAATCTCCCGGATTGTCAGCGGAAACATCAGGGATTCCATGTCGAGCAAAGCGCAACTGGCAGACAACAGGTCTGTTTCTGTCACATGGTCCGGTGCGGTTTCCACAAAGGTCAGCCTGGCGCCGATCTCCACAATATCCAGGGTTGCCGGGAGATTTGCGACAGGCGTCTGAATCTGGTAGCGATATGAGCTTATGGGATGTGTTTGTTTGAGAAAGCGGGTTCGCAGTGGAACAGCCTGTTTTTGAATACACAGGTCATCCGAAGACCGAATGACCATAATCCGGTCCGGAAGATGAATCATGCCATGACGGGATGATGACCATACCATGCCGATAATGGCCTCGACATGGTGAAAGGTAATTTTCCTCAAGTCCCCCTTCACGGTCAAAATGGCCTGCCGCAAGATCCGGCGTACAGCAGCCTGATGCAGTGATTGAATTTTCAGCGTCGAGAGATGAATCCGGTCAGGTCCCTGCCCTGTGGTGCAGGATGCGAGCAGATCATCCGTGATGATATCTATCCACTCGTTTTCCTGCCTCATGATATTGGTTAGCCGGTTCAGCGTATCCACAATATTCGGGTTGATCGCGGATTCCAGAAGGGGGAGAATTGTTTGCCGGACATGATTTCGGGTAAACCGGACATCATCATTGCTGAAATCCGTTACGAACGGCAGATGATTGTTTTCCAGAAATTGAATCAGTTCTGTTCTTCGAACACGAATCAGGGGCCGGACAATCCTGTTCCGAACCGGCGGGATTCCGGACATCCCGGTCATCCCGCTGCCCCGAAACAGATACATGAGCGCCAGTTCGGCATTGTCATCGGCATGGTGGCCCAGTGCAACCCGGTTGAATCCATAACGGGATGCGGTGTGCTCGAAAAAACCGTATCGACAGATTCGGGCGGCTTCTTCCAGTGACAGGCCGTGGTCCCGCCGGTATTTCTGAACATCGGCCTTTTCCGAATAACAGGGCAGGTTCAAATGGCGGCACATCGATTCAACAAACCGGGCCTCATCTTCACAAAAACCGGGTCTCAGGCCGTGATCGAGATGGGCAACTCCGATTCGCCAGGCTCGGGCCCCGGCCAGATTCACCAAAATATGCAGCAATGCCACAGAGTCAGGTCCGCCGGATACACCGATCAGGATTGCATCGCTCTGCCGGAACATCTGGAAGGCGTCAATCGTCTGAAGAACGTTCAGCCGCAATTTGTTTGAAATGGCAAGCACGGAATTCATGGACAGGTGTTATTTGAAAATATAGACTTTCAGAAAAATAATTTCGCAAGGCAGCAGNNGGCCATTCCCGACCGATAACGCAGCGAAATTCTTTTTCTGAAAGTCTATGTCGTTATCGGGATCAGGCTGCCATCTGTTTGTTCACAGCGATCTGTTGACGGATTTCAATCACAACCGTATTCAGCGCTTTCATCAGATTGGGCAGGGATGTTTTGAGCTCTTCGATGCGGTTTTCCCGCCCCTGTTTCACAACTGCCTGCGCCAGTGTCGCAATTTCCATCAGTCCCAGGGTGCTGGTGGAGCCTTTTAATGAATGCGCGGTTTCTGCAGCCAGTTTCGGGTTTAGCGTCTGATAGGCATCCATCAGTTTCTGTATTTCAGAAGGCGCCATATCCACAAAAAGTTCCGCAATTTCGTAGATATCCGCGACATCCAGTCCAAATTGATCCGCAATTTTTTGAAAATCCATAACAGACTCCGGATATTATGAATGGTTTGACGTGAAAACGTAACGGGTTGATGTTTTATACCTCAAACGTGTTTAACCCGAATCAGCCATTTCCCGAATGTTTTTTTGATTTTACCTGACGGGTGACTCCCGCGTCAACTGAAACGGATGCAACCCGGCCGGGGAATGGGCAAAGCTGCCGCAACGGGCATGGCATGCATCGGGGTCGCCTGGCCAGACAAGTCTCCCTGCCCAGATAAATCAACTGAAGACAGAAATTGGCCCAATTCTTTTTGGGAATCACTTTCATCAGGTCAAATTCAATTTTGACCGGCTGGGTATGTTGTGTCAGTCCCAGCCGGCCGGATATGCGGCCCACATGGGTATCCACAACAACGCCGGGCTTGCCAAAAGCGGCGCTCAGGACAACGTTGGCCGTTTTTCTTCCGACGCCGGGCAGACGAACCAGTTCTTCAATCGTATCGGGTACGACCGCGTCGAAGTCCTGAATCAGTTTTTGGGCGCATTGCTGAATATGCCTGGCTTTGTTACGAAAATAGCCTGTGGATCGTATCATGTCTTCCAGAGACAGAATATCTGCGCCCGCAAAATCCGCCGGTGTTTTAAAAATCTGAAACAGTTTATCGGTGACCTGGTTGACCTGTCTGTCTGTGCACTGGGCCGATAAAATGGTGGCGACCAGAAGTTGAAACGCATTTTCATGATGAAGCTGCGTCTTGACATCCGGATAGGTCGTTCTTAGAATCGACAACAGTTTTTGAATTCGTCTGCTGTCAGGCATGTCAATGTCCTTTCTGAATCCGGTTTGTATTCATAAGGATGAAGTCCGAAGGCTGAAGGCGCCGCAACCAGCATTCAGGCAGTGCCGCCGTCGGACGGTCAGGCGGTTTATCAATTCTCATATCTCAACACTGAATGTATTTTCACGGTAACGCTCATGAACCATTCCGGGAGATTCAACCCCATATGAAAATGACATTTACCGCTTTCAACTCAAAATTCAACACGCAACACTTTCTTTCATTTCTCAGGGATGGCATTTCAGCAATGTATCACGGGTAACACGCCTGTGCCACGAGTTTTTAACACCAGATTGGCATTTGTCATGAATCAGAACAGAAAAAAAATCAGGGGGCTGGGTCTGTGCTCCGGTGGACTGGACAGCATTCTTTCTGCAGTCATATTGAGAAACCAGGGTGTCGAAGTCGAATGGATTACCTTTGAAACACCTTTTTTCTCATCGGAAAAGGCGCTTGCGGCATCCCATCAGATCGATGTTCCGCTAACGGTACAGCATATCACCGAAATTTATCTGCAAATGTTAAAGAATCCGCATTGCGGATATGGCCGAAACATGAATCCCTGCCTGGATTGTCATAGCCTGATGTTCAACCTTGCCGGAAAATTTATGGCAGAGAACGGTTTTGATTTTCTCTTCAGTGGTGAAGTAATGGGTCAGCGACCCATGTCCCAGACCCGGTCATCTTTACGATATGTCGAAAAGAATTCCGGCATGGCGGGATTGATTCTCCGGCCGTTAAGTGCAAAGCTGCTTGCAGAGAGCATTCCGGAACAGGAAGGCTGGGTGGACCGCAGTCTGCTTCTGGATTTATCGGGTCGGTCCAGAAAGCCGCAGATGCAACTGGCGAAAAAATTCGGCATAACCCGGTACCCCAATCCTGGCGGGGGCTGCCTGCTGACTGACGTGGGGTATTCCGCCCGACTGAAAGATCTGTTCCTGAATCAGGATACATATCGGGAAAATGAGCTTCACCTGTTGAAATATGGGCGTCACCTGCGTCTGGATGATGGCGCCAAGCTGGTCATTGGCCGAACCCGGGATGAAAATGATCTGCTGCTGAAATATGTTGATCCCGGACGGGATGCGATCATCAAAACGGTTCAATACCCCGGACCGACCGCCATCCTGCCCAATTTTGACGGCAGGCGGGAGATCGTGACGCAGGCGGCTGCCATCTGTGCAGGCTACAGCAAAGCCCCGTCAGGGGTGGAATCACGGGTTGACATCCAGGAATCGTCCGGGGCGTACATGGTTCAGGTATTGCCGGTTGCGTCACGGGATATTCAGCAGTGCGTCATCCTGTAGGTTCACAACAATGCGCCCGGTCTGTTGTCCATGAAGCATTCGATCAATATTCGCGTCAAGTGCCTCCAGGGATATTTCTCGATACAATCGTTCCATATGATCAATTTTCCACTCCGATGCAATTTTTTCCCATATCATTCTGCGCAATGTCATGGGGGCGCCGGCTGAATCGATGCCATACAGGGTGATGCCTCTCAGGATAAAGGGAAACACGGTCGTGTTGAGCAGCGGCGATGCCACATTTCCACAGGCCGTGACGCAGGCATGCGGCATCGTTGATTTGAGTGCCGTTGCCAGAAACCCGCCGCCGACCGTATCCACCACGCCGATCCATCTGGCTTTGAGCAGGGGTCTGTCCGAAAGATCCTGAATCTCTTCTCTGGAAACAATGGATCGGGCCCCCAGTCCGGTCAGATAATCATGCATTTCCGGTTTTCCGGATGCCGCCGTGACCGAATACCCCAGTTTGGCCAGTATGGAAACCGCCATACTGCCGACACCGCCTGAAGCCCCCGTCACCAGGATATCTCCGTCTTCTGGTTTCAGCCCATGCGTGATCATTCTGAACACACACAGCGATGCCGTAAAGCCGGCGGTTCCGTACGCCATGCTTTCTTTCAGGGTAAGCGATCCGGGCAGTTTGACAACCCAGCCTGCAGGTACCCGGATATACTGCCCAAATCCGCCCGATGTGTTCATGCCCAGATCATACCCGGTCACCAGAACCGGATCTCCCGGCAAAAAATTGGGATGCCTGCTCTCCATGACAACTCCCGCGGCGTCAATTCCGGGTGTATGGGGATAGTTGCGCGTGACGCCCCGATTGCCGCTGGCTGACAGCGCATCCTTGTAATTGAGGGATGAATAATGAACCTGAATCAGGACATCTCCGGGTGGGAGATCGCCAATGGACCGCAGGATGATCTCACGGGTAACCGGAGAATCCGCTTCTGATCGAACCATCATGGCCTTGAATGTCTGGGGCTTTTGCATGTTGACCTGCCGGATAGCTGGTGTTAGAGCAAGGTTGTCGTGGTTGTGCTGCTGGTTGTCGTTGTGGTCGTGGAAGTGGTGGTTGTCGTGTCGATCGACGATCCAACAATAATGGATGTCTTGACAGTCTGTCCATTTTCTATCCGTGCCTGAACAATATCAATTCCATCATTTTTCCCGGCCTGATAGATGGCCGTGGCCTTGCCATTGGAATCGGTTGAGGCATTCACAACGGTCAATTGGGCGCCACTTTCATTCTGACTGAAAGAAAACGTCACGATGTAACCCGTGACCGGTGTCGATTCGCCGGTTGTCACCGTTGTTGCGGATGTTCCCGAATCACTGCTGGTGCTGACGGTTTTATCCGCATGGGTCAGGGTCACGGTGATGCTGCTGTATTCCTGAGTATCCAGCGTGGATGGATTGGCTTCTATGCTCATGATAAAATTATTTTCATCGATGGACTCCACAGAATCGCATCCCAATCCAACCGCTGCCACCAATAAAACAATCATCCCGATTTGGATCATATTTTTTCTTGCCACAATCAGTCTCCCCATGTGAAATTAAAAAGTAACGGCATAATACTTGTGTTTCCATCAAAAATCATGCAAATTGATAACAAAAGGGCAGAATTG
>DFZE01000046.1 GCA_002382065.1 Desulfobacteraceae bacterium UBA4064 | reverse complement strand
TGCAACGCCCGAAGGTCCGCAAATGACCGCAGAAACATCCAGGATTGCTGCGTTACCATCGCCACCCGGCCGGTCACTGGTTTGGCCAGTTCCAGACAACGCAGGATAAAGGCTGCATACAGGTCACGCTTTCCGGGTGTAAAATGCGCCTCCACATACTGTTTGACCACCGGCCCCATGTTTTTGGAGCCCATATATGGCGGGTTGGTGGCCACCACATCATATTGCCGGGACAGGAAATCAAACAGATTCATGCCCTTTTCTGCAGTTTCTCCAAAGAATCGCCTGGAAAAATCCGGTGCCTTGTACTCCTTGCGGATATGCGCCATTAGCCGGGTCAGCAGACCGGATTTCCAGACATCATAAGAGGGAATACCCAATGGCAGACGCTGCTGTTTGGGTTCATTGGTTTGAAACAGCCGCATCTGGGGTTCCGGGGCGGTTTGTATCTCATCTTCCTGTGCCTTCAGGTAGCGGAATTCCTTTTCAATGGGTTCTGCAATCTGGAGTAGAGAGCCCAGTTCCCCGGCATTCACCAGACTGCTAAACACCATTTTGATGGGGGATTGAAATCGGCTGTATTCCGGGTAATGTCTGAAAAAGTTTGTCAGATGGTCGGTTTCGCCTGCTGGATAAATGTTGGTGGCGGTCAGATTGAGATGTTTTATATGAAAATCCGGAACTATTTCCTTGGCTTTCATGACAAGGGCAAGCCCGGCAATCTGGATGGCCCGTTCATCGATATCAATTCCGAACAGATTGTGGGTCAGAATGGCATTGCAGATTTCATCCGGTGTCGTGAGTTCACCTTCTGCCTGGTACATGGCATAAAACAGGTCAAATGCCTCCAGGAGAAAATGCCCGGAACCGGCGCAGGGGTCCAGAAAGGAAATCTGTTTGACCTGCCTGGGTGCCACCGGCTCCCGATCCGCATCCCGGACATAATATTCCCAGGTGTCACAAAGTTTGGAATCCGGAACCATCGACATCCAGAGTGCGCCCAGCGAATTTTGAACCAGAAATTTGACCATGTACTGTTCGGTGTAAAGCTGGGTAACGGGAATGATGTCGCGTTTCTCAATTTTGGCGCCTTTGACCGTTCGAACCGATGCAAACACCCGGTCCTTTTCTTCCGCATTCCAGTATTGATAGGCCCAGCCCAGGGCATCCGGAGCCATGAACAGCTCATCCGGAACACACAGGCACTGAATGCAGCGTTTGAGGGCCGCCACACCGGGCCGCAGTGCGATAATTGGTTCATCCGGATGAAACAGAAGCGGCAGCTCCGATTTCAGTCGGGTAAATTCCGCAAACAATACGGCATACAGACCATCGTCATCCCCCGCACACAATTCCGGATTCTGGCGGGAAAGCCGATGATGCTGAAGCGAGCGTCCACCATAGCTGTCTTTTTGCAGGATGATTTCATCGATCAGTCCCCGGGCTTCCAGACACCGCAGGGCAATCAGGCGATTGGCCCAGGTATAGGCGGCCTCCTGAATGAATTCAACCAATGCGTCTTTCCGGGTCTGGCCGGACTGGATATGGGTTTGAATGAAGGCATCGGCCGCGTTTCGCGCATCCTGATCTTCTGCTGTCAGATGGGGTAAATCGGACAGGGGTATCGGCTCACGGTCCGGATGAATGCCAATGGAGATGAGGCGGTTTTCCAGATCACCGGGGTGTTTTTTGCATTCGGCATCATATGTGCCTTCCAGAATGTGCCGAAGGGTGAGGACAATGGATTTGAGGCGTGATTTATTCTGAGGTTCCATGGTTTCCCGTTTGGAGTATTCTATCCCTCATTTGGCGAAGATAAATAACGAGTTATGGCCGCACCTCAACAGGGAGTTTTTCCAGAATTGATTTAACCACTTTGCGGGATTGATTCAAAGCTGATTTTGCTTCATCTATGGAAGGATCCTCCATATCACCCGGATAACGATATTGCCATGCGTAACCAGAAAGATACGCAGCGTCATGAAAAATTGACTCCAATTCCGGCAGCATGGTAACACATGCCTCCCCAAGCTCCACCAGGTTATGGGTTTTTCGAAATATTCGCTCTTTCCAGGTCAAAAAACCTTTCATCGCTTTTTCAGCCGCCTGCTGCGCATGATAAACTGCCAGGTCGGTTAACGGAGGGGAATCGTTAAGAGCAAGTTCCGTCATGCGCAAATCATGATTCGCCTTGACAAACCATGCTTTTGTTTCGCTGACGAGTTCAGGATTGGGCTTCATACAGTAACACCCCCTCTCTGAGTACAGTAGCAGGCAAGGAAGTCACAACTGACGCTTTTTTGGCAAACCGGCTTTGGGTCCATACCAGAATATCTGCTGCTGTACCGGTACCCCACAGGCAGTCATAGGCCAGTTTTTCCCGTTTTCGTTCTGGTGCAGCATTGTCCGGAACAACCATCATCAAATCATAATCACTGTCCGGCCCGGCTTCACATCGGGCAACAGATCCAAACAAATAGATATACAATGGTTCATATTTCCGGATTAGCCGATTGACAATTTCCGACAGCTTGGGATCTGAGTTCAACATGGTCGATTTCATAACGGCCACCTCTGTTTATGGCATCAACTCCACTTCGTTGCCCTGATTCAACGCCATTTTGATTTGGTTATCCATATCCTGTTTCAGTTCCTCCCATTCTGACAGCGAACGAATTTTCCTGGGCGTAACGATCAGCCGAATCCGTTTTATCGGAATGATTGGCGGGAGATCGGGTTCGTGTTCGGGATCGGGTTCCGGATCAGGTATTTTGCTCCGGACAAGCTGCTCCAGCCGGTTGATTTGAGTGGTCACTTTGTTTTGGATGTTTTCCGGCAGCCACACGGCGGTGTTCAATTTGTCCACCGCATGGATTTCCGATATCATCTCCTGGATCGCGGATTGAAATGGTTCAGATTCTGGCGATGTCAGTCTTCCGGAACTCATCATTTCTGTTATGCGGTCTTCCAGTGGCTGTATTGCCGATTCCGCGTCTTGTTTCCATCCCCGTTTCAGCTCTTCCACCTCGGTCAATACATGGGCCTGATTATCCTGAAGCCGCTTCCAGTTATCGGGGTGATGGATACTTGCATCGGTTTGGGCGGATGAAAAGTTGTCCAGAAAGTGATGAATGATTTTTCCGGAAGGAATTTTGGTTTTCATATCCTGCAGGGCGACAAACAGCTCCCGGACTTCTTTGAAATCATTCCCCCCTTTGGTGTAAAAGGCATGAACATCCAGAATGGTTTTCATTTCGTTTTCAATGGTTTCCGATCTAGCTTCCCACCCGCCCACATGATGGGTCGGGCTGGTCAGACCCAGAAGGGTTTTAATGGATTCCATACCGGATTGAAACGCCTCCGGCAATGGAAAATCCGCGGCATTGGCCCATATTTGTGCCGCATCCCCTTTGGTTTTTATCGAATTCAGATAGTTTTGACCCGCGACCGTAATATCCGATGGCGTTTCATCTATTTTTCGGCTGCCGGTCAACCGGATCAACAGGGCGCGGACAGCGGTCAGAACCTCTGGACGGACATCGATATCCTCCAGAATCAGCTCGATTCTGGAAGCCATTTTGCTGTTTCGCAACGCCGTAATGAGCTCTGAATCGGCCGGATTGGTATAAATTTTTTTGGAGATCCCGATTTTTATCCATCCGGCCCGAACCATTGCCGCAATGCCAATTCGAACCGCATTGCTATCCCATCCATATGGCGGGCTTTCAAAATGGGTCAGCACCTCGTTTTGGATAATCCGTTCTTTTCTGTTCTGACGGGTGGTCAGATAGACCCGGATTTCATCGATCACCGGCTGATGCGGGTTCAACTGCCCGCCGGCATCATACAGTTTGAGCAATCTGACCTCTGCGGACAAATTTTTTTCGTTGCCAAGCACATCCACAATATCCTGTTGGTCGGATTTGATCCGCACGGTACATTTGTCATATTTGGGATAGAGGGTTCCAAAATAATGGGCTATTTCCTGACGGACCGCTTCACCTGGGGACTGGCCGTTTTTGGGAACAACCGCCCGGCTGGCCCCCCGGAAGATAATATGTCCCTGTTTCAGTCCCAACCGGATATCGTTTTCCACATGGCTCTTCAGTTTGGGGATATCCGTGGTGGCCCGGGTGTTGGCCAGCTCACGCTCCTCAACCGACTTGTTGGGCTTTGACCAGGATTCCGCCACTTCTTTCATGGCGATATACCGGTCCAGATGATCGCCAAATCGGGCAATCCGGTCACAGAAAATATAGACGGATTGCTGGTTTTCCGGTTTCAGGCTTTCATTTTCATATTCGCGGATGTCTTTACCGGTGTATCTGGCAAATGGAGAAATGATGTGGATTTTGATGTGACCGCGTTTGGACAGGACTTTCTGGTCAAAAAATATCTGTACCGGAAAATCGTATCCCTTGAACGGAATGGTTTCAAACCCCAGCATATGGGTAGTGATCAGATCATCCAGCCCCTTTTCACGGTCCTGAAATTTCAGTTGGGTGGATACCGCATCAACGGATTCCTCGAACGACCGGCGCACACCGGTCAAAAACTCCCACTCATCGCCGATTGCTGAAACGATTTTGGCCTTTTTGAGCTTTTCCAGCTCCATCTCGATCCGGGGCTGAAGCTGTGCCAGATCCTGTGATGTGTCGGAAACCAGCATGCGGGACAGATTGCCTGCGGTTCGTGGCAGGTAATTCAATTCGCCGGTCAGAAAAAGAATTTCTGCGCATTTGGAAGTCAGATCGGTCGCGTCCGGAACGACATCCCGGATTTTTGAGAGTTCACGACGGATTTCCGAAGAAATTTCACCCTCCTGTGTCAAATTGAAATAGATTTCATCAAATGATACGCTGGTCCCGACTGTTTCCTGAAGATAATTTCGCCGGCCAGCCCGGATGACATCCTGTGTTATTGCCAGAAGGGTTCGGGTGGAGCCGGAAAGGGATTCTGATCGGCCGCCTTTTGCGCGCAGTGTTTTGACAATTTCGGGTATCAGATGAATCTGATAGGGAAAGAAAGGATAAAATTTGACAAAATTCTCCAGACTGCATTCCGGAAGTTTCTGGGAAACACCAGACAGTTCACCCATACTGCGGATGATGCCGGCCTGGTCCTGGTACAGGGATTCCACTTCCTTTTTTCCTGCCAGTGTCTTTTTAAAAATCCGGTCTTCCAGAACCAGCTCGATGTTTTCGGTTGTCAGGCCGAACTTGAATCGAAAGCGACCTTCCATCTTTTTGAAATCGGTATCCAGGGCGTGGGCATTGCGGAATATGGCGCCCATGTCTTCATGTGTGGTAACCAGAACCCAGATTTTTCCCTGACCCTGACCTGCCGCCTCTTCCACCAGTGCCTGTAATTGGGCCAGTCGATCCTGACGGTCTTCTATCCACTGCCCGGATTCATCCAGCACAAAAAAAACCCGTGACGGAATGCCTGTCAGCCTTTCATCGGTCTGGATGTCATCCAAAACCGTTTTGACCAGAAATTCGATATTGTAAATTTCACCCCTTTCAGATTGTTCCAATGCTTTCCGGACTTCATCCGGGCTGGAGAACAACTCCGGCGCAACCTGACAGACCGCCTGATACAGGTGTTTGGGATTGATAACAATATTCGACTGAATGTCATGCCAGGATTTGCCGGTGCGGTTTTCAATTTCCTGATGCAGAAGGGGCAGTTTGCCCAGTTTGTCCAGGCCGGATTCGATCACCCGTGCAAAAATATAATTTCTGCCATACCCCCGGGACTGGTAATACTGGGACAGTAGCAATTTTGGCAGTTCTGCATTCCTGCTGTCGGTCAGGGTGTTCAGATTGAATGCCAGCACGCGGGTGTTACAGTTGCGCAAAAGACTCAGATTGCTCCCGATGGATTTTTTCTTTGGCGCCGAGTTTGGAACACGGGCATTGAAGCGATCAGCAGCAGATGTGCCACCCAGATCCCGGTTTTCTGTCACCAGTGCCATCATTTTGGCCAAATGGGATTTGCCGGATCCGAAATACCCTGAAATCCAGACCCCGATTTCTGTTGTCCGTTTTCTGAACGTATCGGAGTACTGCTCCAGGAAGCTGTCCATATAGGATTCAATGGTAGGTGTTACCACAAAATTGCCAATCTCCGAGGCCAGTTTGCGGGGATCGAGGGTTTCACCAACCCGGATGACCGGTTCGATTTTTTCGGACAGTCTGGTTTCGAATATATCCTCGATTTTCATGGTCATTCACCTTTATTCTTTCACAGAAGGATGCCGCGATACAGGTATTCTTCCCGAATGTTCAAAAAACGGTACTGTCTGGGATCGATGATTTCACCGGGGATAAAGATGACGACCAGACAATTGATTGCCCGACTGTATTTGTCCCACAATTGCTGTAGCAGAAACCGGGGACCTGTTACCGGATACAGTGCAGCGGTTTTTTGGATGACCAGAACAGGCTGTTTGCCCCGATGTCCGGAAATGGCGCTTACTGCCGTGGACATGATTTCATCCACCCACAATGT
>DFZE01000066.1 GCA_002382065.1 Desulfobacteraceae bacterium UBA4064 | reverse complement strand
GGCATGATGATCGGGGTTACGGATATTTCTCCCGAGCGTCGGCGGATTCACTGTGTCATGATGACGATTGAAGGGCTGGTTATGCTGGATGCCATGGAAAGCGATGGAAATGTGGTGATCAACCGGGGCATACCGCCTTTTGACTCCATGAATTTTGTACGGGGTCTGATGGACGATATCCGGCTGATGTTTTTTATCCCTGCCAGAATACCCGATCGAATCGGCACTCTGAAGGATGGAGAACCGGTCTGTCGTTATCCAGCCGGACCCGACAGAACCGTCGATGTGATCATTCGTTCCGATATTGGGTGGAGTCTTCGGCTGTATCATGAACAACGCCTGGTACGGACCGTGAATGCACGTGCTCCTTCCGCAGGTGGTTCCCCCTGGCCTGACCCGATTCCGGATCATATTGAACTGATCGCCCATGACGGATTGCAGTATCATCTGAATCTGACGCTTCTGGAGGCAATTCCTTTGCAGGATGAGTAACCACCCGAACAGGACAATCATGAAATTCAAGCTGATTTATCCCAAATGGTCCAAACTGAAAGGCCAGACCGAATTTCATCTTCCGCCGCACGGCCCGGTTGTCTTTGCCGCAACCCTGCCCAAAGATGTTGATGTGATATTTGTTGATGAAAATCTGGAAACCATCGATTTTGATGATCCTGTCGATCTGGTGGGCATATCCATGATGCTGACCATCCAGGTCAAACGGGGATGGGCCGTCGCCGACAGATATCGCCGAAAAGGGATCCGGGTGATCTTTGGCGGAATCGCCACCATGCTGCATGCTGAAGAGACGCGGCTGCATGCGGATGCCGTTTTTCTGGGCGAAGCCGAAGGCCGGATGGAACAAGTTTTAACGGATTTACACAACAACGCCCTTCAGCCGGTTTACGATTATCTGAACGACCATCCCCCCATAGAAAGCGTGGGTCCGGCCCGCCGCGACATTCTCAATCGGGATCTGTATAATTACAAAGGGGTTCAGATGTTCGATCTGGTTCATGCATCGAGGGGATGCCGGTTCAATTGCTATCCCTGCGCCGTAGCCTATCTGGGCGGAAGGAAATTTCGTCCCAGACCCATCGACAAGGCCGTTGAGGAAATGGCGGGCATCGACAACAACCGTCTGTTCATCGTGGACAACTCGCTTGCCCAGGATTCCAAATGGGAGAAAGAACTGTTTCGGGAAATGATCCCGCTGAAAAAAAAATGGTGCAGCCACCCCATCGAAGATGATCCGGAAATACTGGATCTGGCCGCACAGGCCGGCGCCTGGTATGTGTATCAGGCCGTATTTGACATGTCAGACACCATTCGGAACCGGATCAGACGCTACCATGATCACGGCATATCCGTGGAGGGAACGATTCTTCTGGGACTCGATCATCATACCGAAGATTACATCAAACGGTTTGTCGATTTTCTTCTGGAGATCGATCTGGACCTGGCGGAATTCACGGTTCTGGCTCCGTTTCCGCACACCCGGGCCTTTGAGGAGCTGCATGCCCAGAACCGGATTCTGTCCCATGACTGGAATGATTACACCGCGGACAAGGTCGTGTATCAACCCCGGCACATGTCTCCCGAAAAACTTCAGGAGCTGTTCGACTATGCCTGGAATGCTTTTTATAAAGAGGAGTCCCAGATGATCCGGATGTTCAAACTGCACAAACAGGTGGTGGAAAAGGAAATGGCGGACGGCACGTACCGGAAGAGACCCAGGCAGATGTCTAAAAAAGCGTTTGGAAAAACGCTTGACGCCATTTGACAACAGTGGTTTTTCTTTCGGGCACTCAATAAAGGATGAACTGCAACGTGAAAGCCACTATCAAGAATGCCCGTAATCATTGACAACGTCAGTTAATACCTCTGATCTTTGCAATTCTACTCACATGCAGCGCTAATTTGTTGATCAGTCATACCCATTTCTTTCATTTTCAATATTTGTTGTACTGTGCATGGTGCTTTTAATTTAGTGGCATCTTCTGGCATTTGCTCGTCTTTTTTTATTTCCAGAACAACTTCCTCAGGTTGATGTGATTCATCCGTTAAAAGAGTTTCTTTAATTTTTGAATCATTCAGAAGTTCACCAAAGACTTTTGTTACAACTTCTGACAAATTTGATAATTCTTGGCCTGGTCCAAAAGGAAGTGTTCCATGACTATTAATACTTTCTATTATTTCACCTGTTTCATTGATTGATGACAGTTTGAGATCATAATCTAATGTCGGATTCATATAGACATGTGCTCTCCACTCATTTAGCGTAATTAACAGCGATTTGCGCCCTTTTGATGCTAACATAGTCAACGCCTCTTTTTCAGAAATCCCAAAAGATAGAGGCAGTTGAATAACATCCACACCATTACTTTTCAGGGTTTCAGCTATTGACCAAAGCATATCCTCTGATAATGGATTCCCTGATTTTGTGTGTACCGGATAAGGTATGCCAGCAATGGATCGGATTGTACCCGTATACGTTGGATCTATAGTTGCGTTCTCAATCGATATATATGGTCGCCGATCCACTACGCCTAATGTGATTTGTGGCATTCCGAATTCTGGCTTAAAATTATAGTTGCCTCTATAATCTGTTTTATTACCAAACGCACAACTGCTTAATATTGATGCGCTAACCACAAGTAAAAACAAATGATTGATTGTTCTTTTCATCTTATTATCCTTTTTTGTAAAGGGGGGTATCCATTTAACGCAAGCACCCCCTATATATTGTGGTTTTGCTAAATTATTTTTCGGTAACGCAACACGAATGATAACGGTAGGATGCATGTCATATCGGCCCTATTTTTATTCATGCCATCATATCAAACAACACTCTACATGTTGTGGTCACTTGCGCTAAGTGGATACCCCGTTTTTGTAATTTGTTATCTCTCGTTTATATTTAACCAGAACGTTCAAATTTCAAAAAAATCATATCTAATCACCCAAATCCTCAAACCGATTGATCCCGCGCAAATATTGAATATCTTCCCGATAACATCCCTCCCATCCGATTTTTCTCAGTTTTCGGTCAAAAAAATATCTGGCTACAGGTTTGAATGTCCATCGCCAGATAGCCGTCCACATTTTTCCGCGCGACTGGATTCTTTCGGACGGTTCCCACCATCCCAGAATGGTCTGTTTGTAGTACCAGACAAGATACTGAAGCTGATCCGCCTCCAGGTATCGGGTTTTCACATTGGCCCACATGCCGTTATACCACCTGAAATCGTCGGCGTTGACCACCAGTCCGGCATCCATCAGAATCTGCCGAATACCTGTTTTGGGATACGGTGTAAGAATCTGGCAGTAAACCGCATCGACATCGAGATCTGATATGAACTTCAGGTTGTCGATCAGATCATCGCTGTCGTCATCCGGAAACCCCAGAACCAGGCCTCCGACCACGGTCATACCATAGCGGTGGCAAAACCTCACGGCCTGTCGGGATGCCTCGACAATGTCGCCCTTGTTGGCCATCGCCAGGTTTTTTCGGGATACGTTTTCGATGCCCAGAAATACGGACCGGATGCCTGCATGGGACATTTTTTGAACCATCTCCTCATTCCGGGACATGGAAATGCAGTCTGCCTGAACAATCAGGTTGAGACCCCTGTACCCCCTGTCGATGATCGCATCACACAGGGTCATGACCCGTTTCCGGTCCATAACCAAGTTGTCATCCGACAGAAACACCCAACGGGCTTTGCGTTTATGATAGATGTCATCCAGGTCTGCCAGAACCCGTTCGATCGGAAAAGTCCGGAAGCGTTGTCCATACATGTGACGGATGCTGCAAAAATTGCATATTCGGGTGCATCCGCGCGATGTTTCCATCACCTCGATTTTGCTGTTCAGGACATGATATCCCCAGGTCAGACGCCGGTGGTCGCGAATAGGCAGCTTCAATGTGGACAGATCCAGCAGTTCCGCCCGGTCGTTATGAACAAAACCGCCATTTTGCTTGTAGGACAGGGATGGAATATCTGTCATCCGGTCTTTTCCGTCCAACGCATTCACCAGCCTTCGAAAGACATCTTCTCCTTCCCCGCGAACCATGAAATCAATGATTCCGGCATCGGATGACGCTGCGATCTCTTCAACCATCAACGTGGCATGATAACCCCCAAGGACAATTTTTACATCCGGCAGCACTTGCCGGATCAGTCGGGCAATCCGGATACAGGTGTCGTACTGCCAGGCCATGGAAGAAAGCCCCACCACATCGGGATGAATCTTTTCCAGGATTCGGATAATATACCGGCGCAGCCCACGCCTTTTGCGGATCAAATCGAGAATCACCACTTCATGACAGTCGTCAATATTGGCGCCTACACTGGCGATGCCGAGATTGGGCATGTGAATGGCTTCCGCGTGAAGAATCAGCGGCGCAATATCCGGCATGGACATGAACAGGATTTTCATAAGCCCTCATGGATGATTGATTTTCTGAATCACTGTTTTTTGAAATGCTTCCGGTCCCATGATACACAATGCCGTCGTCAGTGATCCGATGATGGTTCCCAGAATTCCGGGCGCCATGACACTCTGGCCGGCCAGAAACAACCCCTTGATCGGGGTCCGGTTCAGCATGGCGGTGGCCAACATCTGGGTGTAGGATCGGGAAACGCCATAAGCTGAACCATTCGGGCTGTTCACCCAGTCCCGGATGGTCAGGGGAGTATAGGCATCCAGATATTTCATGCCGATCAACCGGCCAAACCGGTTTTCATATTCACGAATCAGCATCATGCCCCGGTCGGTTTTGGCTTTCAGATAATCCGGGCCCCGATGACCGCTTCGGGAGTTTTTCCATCGCATCCAGAATCCGGTGTTCCCGGATGTCAGAATGGTTAACAGATTGCTTCCAGGCTTTCGGGTTTTGCGTATCTGGTAATAAATCAAGCTCACGATATTTCCGGTTTGATCCGATTTGAACGCAAAAAGATTATGTGGTATCTCCGAATGCGAAGCGGCATCGACTTCGGCATGAACACAAAAAAATCCCCGGGTATCGGCCAAGCCGGTTATCCGGCTGCGATACAATGGCTGCTCGGACGATTCCGGAAGAATGCCTATGACAGTTTTGGGATGAATCGCGCCCACAACGACCGGAGCAGACAGGACTCTGCCGGAACGTAACCGGATTCCCTGCACGGTTCGGGCATCCACATGGATTTCACTTGCCGCATCTCCCAGAATCAGTCGTCCCCCCAGCTCCTGAAACCGTTCGGAGAACGCATCTGCCATCTGCGCCCCGCCGTTTTCCAGACGCCAGGATGACAGCAGATAACTCGATAACGCCATATGATGATACATCATGGGGCATTCTTCCGGAGAAACGCCGATCCAGTTGGCCGGAACCGATAACACCGCCCGCAGTCGCGGCGAACAGCCGATTCGCGACAGGAATTCACCCAATGGCGTAAATTGATCCCATGACAGTTTTTCCGGATGTTCCGGATCAAGAAAATCCAGATGGTTCAGACGTCGGGCTGCCGAGCGCAATCCCTGCATGATGTCGTCAATTTGTCTTTTTTCGTCCGGAAACGCGGCGATCAGGTTGGCGGCATACGCATCCAGTCCTTCCGGCAGATCGAAACAGAAATCATCGAACAGGTAGCGGTCAATCACGCCGTCCTGCCCCATTCTTTGGACCGGAATGGACCGGGAAACTTCCAGGAAGTCGAAAAGTCTTCGAAGAACCTGGCCTTCTCCCAGGGAACACAGATAGTGCACCCCCACATCGCATTCGATTTCATGACGTGAATACCCGCGCATCAGGCCGCCGGGAAGGATATTTTTTTCAATCACGGTAACACGATATCCGGACCGGGCCAGAACAATGCCCGTGGACAGCCCGCCGATACCGGAACCGATCACGAGAACATCTGTCGCATCCGATGCATTTGTTGTCATGGGTCAGCCTGCATGAGCGATCTTGTTCGGGTCATCAGTTCTGTCGTGGACAGGATTTGGCCATTTTCATCTGGATTGACGACGCCGAGTCGCTCAATGGAGACGGGATTGGTCACACAGGTGTTGAACCGGAATCTGCCGGGCCGGAAGAGGTGGTTCGTGTTTCGGATTCTCACCACCGTAATCGGGGCGTGAAATTGCCGCGCAATCTTGAAGGCGCCTGAATTCAATCTGCCGATGCGGCCATCCCGGCTTCGGGTTCCTTCCGGGAAAATGAACAGCACCCCTCTTTCCTGAAGAAACGTGTCCATTTTCTGCATCTGCTCAATCATCAGAACGTCCAGTCCATCCTGCGTGGTGGACGGAAGATATCCGGATCGTTTCAAAAGCCAGCTCAGAATGGGAACCCTGAAAAAGGTATGTTTCACAATAGTTTTTTGTCTGGGAAAAGTTGAGATCAGGAGGATGGGATCCAGATAGGACACATGGTTGCATACCACAACCGACGAATGAATGGACCGGACAGATTCGGAAAGGCGAAATGTCAGCCCTGGGGTGATTCCGGCAACGAGTTTAAAAAAATAATGGTAAAAAAGCCGGTTCAAATTCTGAAATCCACGTTCACTCTCTTTTGAGAACAGGGATACGGCCACATAAAACGGTGAAAAGAACAATACGAATCCAAGGGTATAATACAACCAGGCAATGATCGTGATAACCACATCCAGAACCGGCTTGATCATTTTGAAGCCCGGAATAACCGCTTCGGAACGGGAAGGGTTATTCATCGAACTGTTTGATCAGAAGACAGGTATTGACCCCGCCGAAAGCAAAATTCTGAATGGCGGCGATCTGGATTCGGGATTCAACCGGTTTCATCACATGACGAATCATGGCGCATCGCGCGTCCACCTCTTCCAGATTCAGGGTTGGCGCGATAAATCCAACCTCCATCATATACAGAACCAAAAGAGTTTCAATGACGCCACAAGTGGCCATGGTATGACCCATATAGCTTTTCAGTCCGGTTACATACGGCTGTTTGCCATAGACAGAACCGATGGCCATGGCCTCGATAACATCCCCCATCTTGGTGCCTGTGGCATGAGCACTGATCAAATCGACCTGATCCGGTGCAATTCCGGCATTTTCCAACCCCAGACGGATGGTATTTTTGATTCCTTCCATATTGGGCAGGATCAGATCACCGCCATTGTTGTTATTGGAAAACCCGATGATTTCACCCAGAATTGGCGCGCCCCGTTTTTTGGCAAATTCATATTCCTCCAGCAGCACAGCCCCACCGCCTTCACCGACCACCAATCCGTCCCGGTTCACATCAAACGGTCGCGGTGTCCGGTGCGGGGTATCATTGAACGCGGTGGAGCAGGCCAGAAGATTGTCAAAAACTGCAACGGTTGTGGTATCATATTCGTCGGCACCACCACAAATCATGGCATCCTGAAGACCGAATTTTACTGTTTCATATCCAAAGCCAATGGATTGACTGCTGGTGGTGCAGGCCGTGGAAGAGGAAATCACCCTGCCGGTGATTCCGAACATCTTGGTGATGTTAACCGCCGTGGTATGGACCATGGACTTGAGGTAATCCACTGCATCGATGGCGGAATATTGTGACGCATCATTGCTGAAAAAATTTTTATATATTCTCCGCTGAACCGTTGGACTGCCATGTGTCGATCCAAAAGCGACCCCCAGCCGACCCGATGTGATGAAAGACTGGTCCAGACCGGATGATTCCAGAACTTCCTTGACAACCTGACAGGCATAATAGGCCACCGGCCCCATGGTTTTTCGAAAATTTCGTTTGAATTCATACGGAATGGGATAATCCACTGTGCCAAAAACAGCAGAACTGATGTATTGGGACAGGAGTTCGTCATGGCGCAGGGGTTTTACACCGGAAATGCCTTGCGTCAGGCTGTTCAGGATATCCGCTTTGGCATGGCCAATCGGCGTTATCGCCGAACCGGCAGTGATGACGACTCTTCTTTCCATAATGTATCCCGGCTATGATGAATGATGGGAAACCAACCGGACATCCCTATGATCGGGCTATATGTATGGTCTCGACATAGTTGCATATGTCATTGATCGTCCGGATATCCATTGACTGCTTCTTTTTTTCCTGGCTCAGTTTTACGCCCATAATACGTTCGATTTCGACCAGTAGCCCGATGGCGTCGATGCTGTCAAACTCATATGCTTCTCTCAGATCATCATCGAGTCCCGGGTTTTTGATTTCAAAATTCTCCTCAAAAATTCGAAGCAGTTTATGCTGTAATTGTTCACGGGTTAGATTCATTCAACAACATCCCTCTTTCCAGGAAAGGCCGCAGATTCATGAGGGCAAAAAGACAAAAGCAAGACAAGTTTATGTCTCTGTGCATTTGCCTCCGGGAATCTGAGTCGTTACAAAAATGGAAATTTAGATAAAATTCATCTGAAAAGTTAAAGTAAATTAATTGACTGATCATCGGGAACAAACAACTTTCTTCCCAGAAATGGTCTGAAATGATACCATTCCAGGGGATGCTGGCGCAGCATTTGCTCCAGTATGACTGCATAGTTTTGAACAGATGCCCGAATTGCCGATGGTCGTTGTGAACGTGATTTTGCCTGAACATAATACGGTTCGGTGACGGTAAAGGCGTACCGCCGATCTCCGGTGCGAACGGTGATCAGAATGAAAATCGGTGAACCGGAAAACAACGCCAGTACATGTGGCGTTTCCGGCAAAAAAACCTCATGCTTCAGGAAATTGGCCGAAACAGCCCTTTGATCCGGATGCCAAATCATATCACCTGCGATGGAAACCAGTCCTCCAGCTTTCAGGAGTTGTATCCCCTCAATAATGTTGAAAGGAGATCCATCTTCCTGATCAGCAGTAATGATCCGTATGCCACTATTGGAGAGACTTTCTTTCTGCATCCGCTCAATCTGCTCCTTGTTCCGGACCCCCATAAACAGCAGCAACGGAATATCCGGTCGTTTCTCCTTCAGCAGGCGGGCAGCCACTTCCCAGTTGCCAATATGAGACATCAGAATGATACCACCGGTTTTACTCTCGATGGCTTTTTCCAGGTGATCCCATCCTCGTGATATATGGTTGATATCTCCATCGTCCTGAAGCAGAAACCGGTCCAAAAAGACGGTTGTAAAATTATGGTATTGCCGCCAGACACACCAAATGGTGTATATCAATGATTTTGTCGGAAATAACGCCATATAGAATCGAATGCTGATGGCCACCCGTAAAGGAAAGAATAGAAAGAATCCGGTGGCAACAAACCAGGCAGAAATGCGGAAGAACCATGTCCCGATTTTTTGGGATACCGTTGTGGTGATGCGATAAAAGGTTCCACTCATGGCATTCGGGTTAATTTATTTACAACCATTATGTGCCTGAAGCATCAAAAACAGCTCTCCCCAATCCGTTTCATTCATATTATTTTAGCAAATTGATGATGGTTTTATTA
>DFZE01000119.1:243-26843 GCA_002382065.1 Desulfobacteraceae bacterium UBA4064 | reverse complement strand
GAAGGCTATGTGGATGACCAGTTGAAAACACATTTTCCCGATGTGGTTGCAACGCTTCAATTGACCGATGACTAGCCAGCCGACATCTATAGCTTTCCATAACCATCACATTGTAAACGGAAAGGTGATCAAATGAATATAGCCAAAAATCTGGAACGGGCACGAATCTTTTTTCCGGAAAAGCCGGCGCTGATCTTTGAGGGAAAAACATGGTCTTATGTTCAGCTTGACACGGATGTCAACCGCATGGCCAACGGGCTTCTGGAGCTGGGCGTCCACAAGGGGAATCGGGTGACCCTGTTTTTGCCCAATATTACGGAATTTGTGATTGGCTATTTTGCCATTCAGAAAATTGGCGCCATTGCGGTTTCGGTCAATGCCATGCTGAAATCGGAAGAGGTGAAGTATATCATCAACGATGCAGAGGCGCGTGTCATCCTGACGACGACCCTGCTTCGACAGGAGATTCCGGCGGATGCGCTGCCATCGGTCGAGCATATCATTGTTTCCGAGGGTGACGCCGGCAACGATCTGTCTTTTGATCACCTGTTATCCCGGGGCAGTGGACAATGCCGATGTCTGGGTCTGGATATTCATGACCCTGCGGCGATCCTTGACACATCCGGAACAACGGGTTTTCCAAAAGGCGCGGTCCTGACGCAGTACAATATCGTTTCCAATTCCCGATCCGCATCCAATCATTCCGGCGTCAGACCCGAAGACTGTCTCCAGCTCTTTTTGCCGTTGTTTCACTGTTTTGGACAAAACTACATTTTAAACGGCGGTATCTGCAAGTGTGCCACCATTGCACTGCATCGCCGGTTCGAACCCGAGCCGGTTCTGAACGCCATCCAGAAGGAACGGATCAGCATGTTCTTTGCGGTTCCGACCGTTTTTATCTACCTGCTCAATATGGACACATCCCGTTATGATCTGACCAGCATGCGATACTGTTTTACAGCCGCGGCAAATATGCCCCGTGAAACCGCGCTGGCATGGAAGGACAAGTTCAACTTGGTGGTCAATGAGGGATACGGGTTGACCGAATGCTCTCCGTTTGCCAGCTACGATCCCGATTTTAAACATAAATTTGGAAGCATTGGAAAACCATTGAAAATGTCGACATGAAAATTGCCGATGATAATGGAAACACGCTGCCTCCTGGCGAAATGGGAGAAATTGTTATTCGGGGGCCCAATGTCATGCAGGGATACTGGAGAAAACCCGAAGCGACCGCAGCCGCCATTCAAAACGGCTGGCTGCGATCCGGCGACATCGGAATCATGGATGAAGAGGGATATTTTTTCATAATGGACCGCGTCAAGGATATGATCAATGTAGCGGGTTTCAATGTGTATCCAAATGAAGTGGAGCAGGTCATCTACAGGCATCCGGCAATTCAGGAAGTGGCCGTTTATGGCGTATCCGATCCGGTTAAGGGAGAGGCGGTGCATGCCGCCGTTGTGTTAAAGGAAAATATGGTATCGACACCGGAGGAAATCATCAAATTTTGCCGTGACAACATGGCGGTGTATCGGATACCCAGAAAAGTGGATTTTGTGAAAGAATTGCCCAAGAGTCCGACGGGAAAGATTCTGAAGCGGGTATTGCGGGGAGACTCATGATGATCCGGGCGCTGCAATCACCGGGCAGCCGTTTGGCGATGACGACGTCACCCCTGACGGCTGAAAACTGAAAATGTCTTGAAACCCCCGTCATTTTCAGTTATCTCCTGTACCGGTTGAAAACAGGCACATGGTCAATCCGTTAACACACACCGCAACAGGGCATATCATGCAAAACAATAACAACCAGTCTGCGCATCCGCTTTTGATTCTGGCCTCCGGAATGGCAGGCGCCATCGGCTCCACGCTTGGCGCAGCGGTCGCATCCCTTCACGATCAACCGGAACGGGTTCAACCGGCATTGACAACCGGCAGCAGGTTCCCATTTCTCCCGCTGCCGTCAACGCATATTGCCGGATGGGATATTGAACCCCGGTCCATTGCCGAAGCCGTGGCGCATCACGGCGTGGTCTCACCCGACATATGGGCGCCTTTCAGGGCCTGCCTGAACGACATTCCGGTTCTTCAGGCCCCGGATCAGACTTTGTCGATGTCCGGGCAGACAGACTGTATTCGCCAGGATATGGACCGCCTTCGAAACCGTTTTCCCGATGCCGTTCCGGTCCTGGTCAACCTGCTTCCGGCAGGGCCAATCTGCCATCTGGATGAACATGACAGTCTGGATTCCCTGAAAGCGCATACCGATGCCGCCCGGTTTCCGGATATGGCCTATGTTCTGGCCGCACTCGAAGCCGGAATAGCGGTTGTCAATTTTACGCCCAATGTGGTTGAAGTACCGGCAGTGGTTTCAGTTGCAAAAACAAACCACATTCCCATCTGCGGTCGTGACGGCAAGACCGGTCAGACCTATTTCAAGGTGGTGCTGGCCTCGGCATTCAAGGCCCGGAATCTGACCGTTGACGGGTGGTACAGCCTGAACATATTGGGCAATGCCGATGGCGCCAATCTGATGGACCCGGATCGAAGCGCCGGAAAACTGGCCAACAAGACTCAACTGCTGGATGACATTCTGGAATACCCGGTCGGCGCGGCTTATGATTCCCCATGCCACAAGGTCCATATCGATTATTATCCACCCCGGGGTGATGCCAAGGAAGCCTGGGATGTGATCGATTTCAAAGGTCTTTTTGGGTTGCCCATGAGCCTTCGGCTCAACCTTCAGGGAAGGGACTCCATTCTGGCTGCGCCAATGGTTCTGGATCTGGCCCGGTGGATGGCGGCATTACAATTGGCCGGCAAGGGCGGACTGATACCGGAGATGGGCTTTTATTTCAAAAAGCCACTGGGAGAATCCCCTGCCCTGACATTTCAGGACCAGATTCGGCGTCTTGAGGATCTGGCGGTACAATTGGTGAAAGACTGAAGGCAGAAGGATGAAGGGGCTGCTTTTTGGCTGGGCGGCCTGGCGGTTTTTCGATACTATCGCTTTTAAGATAACGACTCACATCTCACTACGGTAACAGGATGACCCCATGATATTCGGATACAGCACCAATGCATATGTCAGATTTTCGCTTGAAGACTCATTGAAAAGAATTGCGGCTCTGGGCTTTAAGGGGGTGGAAATCATGTGTGACCGCCCCCATCTGTATCCCCCGGATTATTCAGAATCGGATATCGGTGGACTGGTCCGGTGTCTGTCAGAGACCGGGCTTTCGGTGACCAATCTGAACAGCTTTACCCTGTTTGCCGTTGGAGACACCTATCTGCCATCCTGGATCGAACCGGAAAAGGCCCGTCGGGACATCCGGATCCGGCATACACTGGACTGTCTGCATCTGGCCAAAAATTTGGGGTGCGCCAATATTTCGATACCCCCTGGAGGGCCCCTGGAAAACATGGGCCGAAAGGCGGCATTCCGTCTGTTTTATGACGGTCTGGATCAGGTGATTCCAACCGCCGAGTCCCTGAACATCCGCCTCCTGATTGAACCCGAGCCGAATCTGCTGCTGGAAAAAACATCAGAGTTTCAGGAATTCATCAAACCGGTTCAGTCTTCCCGGGTCGGTCTGAATTTTGATATCGGCCATTTTTTCTGCGCCGGTGAAAATCCGGCGGATGCGTTTGAAACCCTGTTTCCGTGGGTCGGGCATGTCCATATCGAAGATATTGCCGCAACGCGGGTGCATAACCATCTCATCGCCGGTCTGGGGGTTATCGATTTTATGACTGTTTTTAACCGGATGGGAACATTGAAATATGCGGGAGATATCAGTCTGGAGCTGTATCCCTATGTGGATATGCCGGATGAGGCGGGTGAAAAAAGCCGGCGTCACCTCCTGCCCATGATGCAGGACGCGGGACTGCCGGGTTAAAAATCATGCTGGAGGTTGATCTGCCAGCCGGTTGTATCCCCTGATGGGGATAAGCCGATCTGATACCCGCTTTTCAGCCGGTTGATGGCGCCTTGTTTCTGCCGGGCATTATATTTGTGTGCCGCATTGATCCCCCCGTAAATATTGCCCATATAAAAACCGCTTTCCACCACCGAAATGACGCATCCAAGCGCCGGGTTGTCATTGGAAAAGGATGCGACTGCGGCCCATATCAGGGCGCCGTTTAACAGAAATGCCGTCAAACCGTCCTGATATCGGCCACAATAGGCATAACCCGCTCCTGGAATAACGGACAACATGCCGGCCAGTGCCGGATTTTTTTCCGGCAACACCGCGGCGTCTGCCAGATCCGCTGACAGGTCCTGAACCGGCATCCAGGATGCTCCGGGGCCGATGTGTTCAATCCGGTCCATCGCCGCTTTGAAGTGGCCGGTTTCGATATCGATCCACGCCATTCGATACCATACCGCATCCTGAATCTCGGGATTTTGGTGATGATTCAACAGATCCATCAGTATCTGCCTGGCAGACCCGGGATCATTTTGTTTCATATAACAGTCGCTGACCAGAAAATGGCTTCGAATTGCCCGTGGTGAGTTTTTCGGAGATATCTGAATAACGGCATCGAATCCCTCGATCGCCTCTTCAAACTGGTTGTTGAGGCGATAGGCCATCGCAGACTGAAACAGGGCCGTGTCGATCCGGTCATCGTCCGGGAAAAAATGGATGAACCGGTTGTATTCTGTTATGGCGAGGGGATAATCCCCGGTTTTGAAAATTTTTTCGGCAAACTGAAACTGGGCATCCGCATCGATGATCAGGCTTTCCGCATAGCCCCGGGATGCGGCTGCTACGAAAAGCGACAGGCACGCGATGGTCACAATCCGTTTCATTCTGACCTCTCCTTCCTGATCTCCGGGGACTGATCCATCTCCAGCCAGAAATCATTCATCCAGACCGGGTCCAGGGTCCTTATCCCATTGGCTTCAGCAACATGGGGCGACAGGCGTGTTTCATCCCCTCCGCATCGCATCAGACGGTCGCAGGTCATGATCCATCCCCAAAATGCGCCATGTTTCTGAAATGCCTGCTGTGCATAGGATGAGCAGGAAGGGGTCATGGGGCACCGGTCACCATCCACAGGTGAAATAGTGGTCTGATACCAGGCAATCAGTCCATGATGTGTGCCTGTCTCCGGGGAGTGGGCACAGCCTGAAAGGCACATTGCCAGAATGCAACTGATGGTGAAAAACGGACGGAAATGACATATCTGAAATACCATCACCGGTGCGTCACCCGATACACCTCTTCCAGCGAGGTTTTGCCTTCGATGACCTTTCGCAGCCCATCTTCCCGAAGCGTGGTCATTCTGGACCGGAGCGCCTCCTGCCGGATGTGATTGGCATCATAGGTTTTGAGAATCAGATTTTTCAGCCGGTCATCCATGAGCATGATCTCAAAAATGCCCATTCGTCCGCGGTAACCGGTATGAAAGCATGACGGACAGCCAGCCGCCCGATACAGGGGACCCTGCAGTTGATCCGCTGTCAGATTCAACTGTTCCAGAATGGCGTCATCCGGCTGATACGGGGTTTTGCAGGTGTCGCAGAGAATCCGGATCAGCCGTTGTGCGGCCACGCCAATGACCGAGGATGAAATCAGAAAGGGCTCGATTCCGATATCCACCAGACGGGTGATGGTGCCGGCGGAATCATTGGTGTGCAGGGTGGAAAAAACCAGATGACCGGTCAGGGCGGACTGAACCGCGATATCCGCGGTTTCCCGGTCCCGAATCTCGCCAACCAGTATGACGTCCGGGTCCTGCCGGACAATGGAACGCAGTCCCCGGGCAAAGGTGAGATCGATTTTGGGATTGACCTGAATCTGACTGATCCCGTTGATCTGGTATTCCACCGGGTCTTCGATGGTGATGATATTGATGGATGGCCGGATCATGGATGACAAAATGGCATACAGGGTCGTAGTTTTGCCGCTTCCGGTGGGGCCTGTGACCAGAAAAATGCCGTAAGGAGATTCAATCAGCGTATTCAGGCGAACCATATGATCCGCCGAAAGCCCCAGTTCGTTCAAATGCAGCAGGGACGATGTCTTGTTCAACAATCTCAGAACAATGCGCTCACCAAATGAGGTGGGGATGGTGGATACGCGGATGTCAATCTGCTGGTCCCCGATTCGGACATCCATCCGGCCGTCCTGGGGCAGCCGTTTTTCCGCAATGTTCATTTTGGCCATGATCTTGATCCGGGATATCAGGGATGGCTGAATCCATTTGGGCGGGGTGGTCAGATCATACAGCAGGCCATCGATGCGGTACCGGATTTTGAGGCTGTTCGGGTAGGGCTCGATATGGATGTCACTGGCCCGGGCCCGGATGGACTGGGAAATTACCCCGTTGACCAGCCGGATGATCGGCGCGTCACTGACATCATCCAGCAGATCCGAACTGGGCTCGATTGTCTGAAACAGGGAATCGGTATCCGCATCCATGCTCAGCACCAGTTGCTCGGCAGAATACCGGTCCGCATCATAGAGCCGGTTGATGGCGGAACCAATGGCGGACCGGGTTGAAAAGACAATCGTGACAGACCCGGCGTCCAACATTCGAATCAGATCATCCAGTGCCTGAAACGATGCGGGATCATTGATGGCCACCCCTGTTTTTTTGTGAAGCAACGCGCCGGAAGCGCCATCCGGGTTGGCACGGTCAGTGTCTGATGCATCATGATCGATCCAGAACGGGGTCATGACATGTTTTTTGAGGTACTGGATGGGAATCTGTTGAATACGTTGAGACACTTCAGGCAGGCTCTGGCCATTGATGGGCAAGTCCAGCCAGACCGGAATCTGGTAGAGCCTGCTGTAAACCGTCAAAAGATCCGTTTCCGTCAGAGCCTGCTGCTGGAGGAGGCGCTCGTGAAGCGACTCCGAATGGCTGGCGCCGGCATTCTGAAAAATGTCTTCGGAAATTCCCATTTCGGCGATCAGAATCTGTTTCAGGCTCTGAAGATTATGGGGTTTTGACATTGTCCTGCCTGATCCCGTCCATCTGTTCTTTTTTGATATCGTAGATCCGGTCGGATTCCGCAGGACCCTGAAGCACCCGGGGCGTCAGAAATACAAACAGATTGGTTTTTTCCCGGCCTGTGGAAAGGGATTTGAACAACCAGCCCAAACCCGGAATATTCCCCAGGCAGGGGGTTTTGTATTCAGTCTCGGAAAAACTGTCGTCAATCAGCCCGCCGATCACAACCGTGCGCTGATCCTGAACCAGTACCGTGGTGGCAATGGTCCGTTTGAATGTGGTGGGTCTTTCGGCATTGAGCCGTGTTGTGGATTCGGATGTGACATCCAGTTTGGTCACTTCCTGATTGATGTTCAGCCGGACCATGCGGTCCTTGCTGATCTGCGGGGTGATTTTGAGCGTGATGCCCACATCCCGGTATTCATAGGTGTTGAAGGATTCCAGGGTCCCGGTCGATCCGGACTTGGTCTGGTAAGGGACATTTTTACCCACGGTGATGATGGCTTCCTCATTGTCCGTGGTCAGGATCTGAGGGGTGGAGAGGATATTGACATCCTTGTCTTGCCGGTATGCCCGGACAATCGCGGCCAGTCCGGGAAATTTGATGCCGCCGATATCCAGAAGTTCACTGAAAATGCCCATTGAAAACCCCATGGGCAGAGCGCCGACCGTGCCATCCAGGGGCGACAGCCCCCCGACACCCGGATAGGTTCCGGCCCCGCTGAATCCGCCGCCAAAGGCAGCGTCCCGGCCGCTGACATCCGTTGTGCCCATGGACACCCATTCGGTTCCCAGGGCAAAATCCTTGTTGACATTCACCTCCATGATCAGACACTCGATATAGACCATGGATCGGGGAATATCGAGCTGCCGGACAATATCTTCCAGAACCGTGTATTCATCCTTGTTTGCCGTAATGATCAGACTGTTGGTGGCCTTGTCCGCCGTGATTTTGACATTTCCGGACAACAGCGACTGCCGGCCGGATTTGGCCGCTTCCCCTTCACCGGCTTTGCCAGGCATATCCTGAAGGACCTTGACCAGGTCATCGGCCCGTGCATTTTCCAGATAAATCACCCGCATCCGCTCATTGCCCTTGGGTGTCTCCCGGTCAAGGGTCCCAATCAATTCCCTGACCCGTCTGGTATAGTCATCATTGGCCAGAACCACCAAAGAGTTGGTGCGATCCTCGGCAACACAGCGAAACGGGATATCGGTTCCAATGGCGTCATCCCGCTGGGTTTTGTTTCCGGGAAGAAATATGGAATCCAGCATTTTGGCCAGTTGATCGGCACTGGCATACTGAAGCGGAAAAATGGTGATATCCCGGCCGGTCATGGGGATATCGATGGTCTTCAGCATGGTCAAAAGCCGGTTGATATTGGAATGAACATCGGTAACGATCAGGGTGTTGGTCGCCGGATAGGGCATCATGACACTGTTTTTGGAAATCAGGGGCGAAAACAGCCGGCTGACCAGCGTGGCATCGGCAAATTTGAGCGGAATCAACTGGGTCACGACCCGGTCGTCGATTGCGCCGGATTCCTCCCGAAGCATGGTTTCGATATTTTTGGTTCTGGCGTCTGTCAGGGGAATGATTTTGACAATGGAACCGGTCTGCACCGTGGTATATCCATATACCTCCAGAACCGATTCAAATACCCGGTATGCTTCTGGAATGCTGATCTTTTCCGGCGAAATGATGGTGACCTTGCCATTGACCCGCTGATCCAGAACAAAATTTTTTCCGGTCAGATCCGAAATGAACTTGACCAGAAGCGCGATATCCACATTGTTGAAATCGATGCTGATCAGATCATCCGAATCTGTGGCCGAACGGCTTTCAGCAGCAGCCGTTGAAACCTTGTCTTTTCCGGGTTTTGCGGATAATCCCGGCTCTGGAGTCAGCAAAAGAAAGACGCTGCACAAAACCAGTCTGAAAAAAAGATTCAGCGCCCCGGACAGCCGGCATGGAATCAGGATACCCCTGAAACCTGAAAACCGAAATCCAAAGGCATTTTTTCGGATGATGCTTCTCAGGAAACGGGCGTCTGTTGTCTGGTCGCTCATGGGCATTTATTCAATTCCATATTCAATGATCTGATCCCGGCTGCCACGGCGGAGATTGAGCCGAAGGCTGTCTGCGGTTTTCATTCCGGTGTAAAGTTTCAGCGCGTCATCCACGGACTCGATGGGTTTTCCATCCACTCCCAGAATGATGTCGCCGCTTTGAAGACCGATCTGGTTGAAAAATGATCCGGTCATCACGCCGGTCACTTTCAGCCCGTCGGGTTTACCCTGGGTAAAATTGGGAATGATTCGAACCTGCTTCATCAGGGCGTTGATATCCTGAATGGCCTCATCGATCTGGCTTCTTTTCAACTGAATCCGGTTTTGACTCTCGGCTGCCTGTGACGGCAGAGCGGGTCCGGAAGACGGCCTGGATGCAGTTTCCCATTTCTGAATCGTCAGAACCGCCATCTTTCCATCGATATCCAGAATGACTTTTTCCTTTTCGATCTGAATAATTTTGGCATTCTGAAGAACATCCCCGGTCCGGAACAGACTCTGAATCCGGTTTGAACCGGTTTCGATCACGGCATAAGAAACCGTGTCCGACCCGCTGACCGTTCCCCAGAGCTTGAGGTCCAACCCGGTCTGATTCAAGGTGTCGAGATCGGCAAGCAGCGGATTTTTTGCTGTTTTACCGGCGCCAAAGAGATTCCGGTCGATGATCGGCTGATAGAATTTTAAAGGCGCAGGAACCGGTTCCGGAATCGCGGGCGAAACAGATGGCAATGCGCTGATCTGAAAAAGCGACAGCCGACCCGTTGCAACGGTATAAAAAGTCATGACGCCCAGACCGGTGCAAAGCGTTATCAGCAGGAGGCTCATCAGGGTGAAGCCGGTTTTATAGGGTATGGTCATGGCCCCAGTTTCAATGAGGGTTTTGCCAGGGTTCCGGTCAAACGGAACGGTACGCCGTCCGGATACCGGGTCGTGAGCATGTTGGCAATGGTTGGAAACCGGAATCCGGCCATCAGTGGATGATGAATCCGGGTTTTGCCGTTCAGTTCGATCTGGCTCTGCGCCATTTGTTTTTTGGCAGTCATGTCACCGCTCATGTCCCCCGACAGATGGGGACCACTGAATGTACACTGCACCAGACGAAAGGCGTCACGGGTGGCATCGATGTGTGCATCGATCCGCTGAAACATGATCTGCTTGAGTGTCATTTCCGGAATATCGATGCCGATTTTTCCATCGATCAGGGACACACGGGCCGTTGCCGCCAGGGCTTTTCCGTCGATCCGGCCCTGAATATCGGCTGAAAGGACGCCGGATATCTGACGGTTGAGCCGCTCCTGAATGGCCGGTATTTTATCCGGCAGAAAATTGGAAAGCGTAATGTCAAAGCGCCCGGGTACGGCTGAAAAGCCGGATTGCGCCGTCCACTTTCCGTCGATATGACCCGTAGAATCCCTGCCGGAAATGCCCCAGTTCATGGCGCGGTCAGCCAGTGAAAATCCGGTCAGGCGTATGGTCAGGTCTTTCCAGTCCATCCATTTTTTTTCTGCCGACAAAACCTGTATGTCTGTCATGTGAATGCCAGGCCACAGGGTGGGCGAAAGCGACCCGATCCGAATGCGGATTTCGGTATTCCAGGCCTGAATCCGGTTTTCCAGAGCGGTTTTGATGGCATCTGCCGGAAACAGCACATATCCCCAGATGGCTGTTGACAAAACAGCATAAACACAGAATACCGGAAAACGTTTGTCAGGGTTCAAGGGTTTGCGCCTGAATGGTCGCATCGATACGATCCACGGTGTCGGAAATCGATATCGATGCGGTTTTTATGAAAATCATTTCACCGGATGTCTCGATACGGTGGAGCCAGTCAACCAGTTGGGTCATGGAAATGGCCTGAAATCTGATTTCAACGGCAGAAGTCTGAAACACCTGGTCCGGAATCATGGTCCGGGATGGCTTCATGGTGGCGATATTTGCCTGAACACCGGCCTGTCCGGCCAGGCGGTTTAAAAAAGAAAACAGTGTAAATCCGCCGGCCCGCCGGGTTATTTTTGTCTTTCGTTGATCGGACTGGGTTTGAATCCGGTTATATTCCGTCAACAGACCGGTCAGGGCCGTTGTCTGCTGCTGACGGAGGTCAATGGCCTGTGACAGTCTCTTCCGGTAATCCATCACCGGAGAGATCACCGCCTGATGGACCAGAAAGATGACACCCGTCGCGATCAACACCAGCAGTGAAATGATTTCCCGTCTGTTGAAGCGGCTGAACCGGTTGATGGCTTCAGAAAAAATCATCGATACCGGCATGCCTGACTGGGGACCAGTTCATTTGATTAAAAATATGGTATGAAATATGCATAAATCTGTATGCAACACCCGACAAGATGGTCATGATTTGAAAATATGGTGACATTACAGGGAATTCTGGCTTTTGATATTGACATCCCCATATTCTGATTATAAAATTACAGGCTTAAAACGCGGTCAGTATGGGTTTTTTTATTTATATTGTCAAGCAGGAGCAGTTGCGGTCGCCAAACGACATCCATTTGGCACGGCTGTTTTTTTGACGGGCCCGCGGTATGTCCCCCTTTCTTCACTGCCAGCGCAGAAGGGGGCCGATGGATCATGTGCGAGAGTGGCGGAACTGGCAGACGCACTGGACTTAGGATCCAGCTCTGGCGACGGAATGGGAGTTCAAGTCTCCCCTCTCGCACCAAAACACCAATCCTTTCCCTATTGTCGACAGCCATAACCTGCAGGAATGACGATTTGGAATGTGTTACCGGATGACGGGAACTGTACGATCCCCAACCACTGACGCATTTCCGGAATCGTCATTGAACAGGCTATGGAAATCCTCAACATGGCCCCCGGGAGTTGCCTGTCCTCCGGGGAGACGGCTGCATGAGACAAAACGAAAGCGGTCAATATTCCCAATCTTCGATATCAATACTATAGATTTCAAGATAATGATTTTGGGAAGGCAGCAGGGAGNNCAGGGAGGGGATATGCCTTTTTTCGGCCATCCCCGACCGATAACGCACCCAAAATTTTTATCTTGAAAGCTATATATATGGCGGTAACCATTTAACTTAATTTGAAAGGGTGACAGTAACAGACATGAGCTACACGATTGAAGATGTCAGCACCGTAAAAAAACGGGTTCAGTTTGAAATTCCCCGGGAAGAAGTTGCAACACGGCTGAACAAGGCCTACAGCGATCTGAATCTGCATGTAAACGTCAAGGGCTTCCGACCTGGAAAAACCCCCCGAAATGTGCTGGAACGACTGTATGGCAAGGATATCCATCAGGATATCATCGCCGAATTGATGCAGGCATCCTATTCCGATTTTCTGAAAGACTCCGGATTGTCTGTTATGGCTTTTCATCCCGCAGAAGAACCCAAAATCTCTGCTGACAGCCCGTTTCTATTTGCAGGCGCCATCGAGATCAGACCCACCATTGCCGATCTGTCCTGGAAAGGACTGGAATTGACAAAAAACCGGTATAAACCGTCTGAAGACGAAATCGATGTCCAACTGAAAATGGCCCAGCGGAATCTTGCGGTCATGACCCCCATCGCCGAGGACCGGCCGGCGCGTGACGGCGATTTTGTGATCCTGGATTATGAAGCGACCGTTGATGGCAATCCGGTTCCGGAAATCGGAAAAAGTGAAAATTTTACCTGCAAAATCGGCGGCGCAACCATTTCAAAAGAATTTGATGATGGTCTGATCGACATGATTCCCGGAGAGCGTCGGTATATTTCTGTCAAATTTTCGGAAGATTACCATAAAAAAGACTATGCGGGTCTCGATGTTGTTTTCCATGTTTATCTGCGGGAAATACGGGAACAGGTTCTGCCACCCATCGACGATGAAATGGCCAAAAAACTGGGATCCTATCAGTCCCTGGAAGAGCTGAAAACCGATATCCGGAATGACCTGGAACGACGATACAACCATCGGGCCGAACAGGAAATCAACGAACAGGTTTACCAGAAACTGTTTTCACAGGTCGAACTGGAAGTTCCGGACACCATGATTGAATATGAAATTTCCGGAATCATTCAGGATATCGAGCGTCAATTTGAATACAACAACATGTCTCTGGGCGACCGGGGACTGGATCACGACATGCTGGCAAAACAGTACCGGGGTCTGGCGGAAAACCAGGCCAGACGACACCTGATTCTGGACAAAATTGTAGATCAGGAAGGGCTGACCATCCAGGATTCCGAACTGGAAACCATTTATGCCGATACCGCCAAGGCTTCCGGCCAGGAAGTGAATGTCATCCGCGACATCTACGCCAAGAATCCGGAAACCATCAATTATCTTCGTCAGGGGCTGCTTGAAAAAAAAGCGATGCGACTTATTATTGATGGAAGCATCATTGCCGAGGTGGATCCGGTTCCGGAACAACCTGAAACCGCTGAAACACAAAACCCGGATTTTGAAAATTAATTTNNAAGGAGAGCCATTGTGCCGCTGATACCCATTGTTGTCGAACAGACAAGCAGGGGCGAACGGGCCTATGATATTTATTCCCGTTTGCTGAAGGACCGGATCATTTTTCTGGGAACCGTCATCAATGATGATGTTGCCAATCTGCTGATCGCGCAGATGCTGTTTCTGGAATCCGAGGATCCGGCCCGTGAAATCAACTTTTATATCAATTCGCCTGGCGGTTCGGTTACGGCCGGCCTGGCTGTTTATGACACCATGCAGTACATCAAGCCCAGCATAACGACTGTCTGTATCGGACAGGCCGCCAGCATGGGCGCGCTGCTTCTGGCGGCAGGAACCAAAAACAAACGGTATTCCCTTCCCAATTCCCGAATCATGATTCATCAGCCCATGGGGGGATCTCAGGGTCAGGCATCCGATATTGCCATTCAGGCCAAAGAAATTCTTCGCCTGAAAGAAACGCTTAACCAGATACTGGCTCACCACACTCAAAAACCCATTGAAGAAATCCAGCGGGATACAGACCGGGATTTCTTCATGTCCGGTCTGGAGGCACAGGCGTATGGATTGATCGATCATGTGATCTTCAACCGCGACGATCTGGATCAGATTGCCAAAATGGAGGCATGATATGGCAAAAAAAGATGATATGAACGAAAATCTGTTCTGCTCCTTCTGCGGAAAAAATCAGAAAGAAGTCTCCAAACTCATCGCGGGTCCGGCGGTTTATATCTGTGATGAATGTATTCAGCTCTGCAGTGAAATCATTGAAGAGGACACCGAAGATCAGACATCCGGCGACAAAAGCAACCTGTCGCCCAAGCAGATCAAGGCCGTACTGGACGACTATGTCATTGAGCAGGACCAGGCCAAAAAAATTCTTTCCGTGGCGGTTTACAACCATTACAAGCGATTGGACTGTCCCCCCTCATCCAGCAATGATGTCGAAATTCAGAAAAGCAATATTCTGCTGATCGGACCCACTGGAAGCGGCAAGACCCTGATGGCCCAGACCCTGGCCCGTTTTCTGAATGTACCGTTTACCATTGCCGATGCCACCAGTCTGACAGAGGCGGGTTATGTCGGTGAGGATGTGGAGAACATCATCCTGTCGCTCCTTCAGAATGCAGATTATGACGTGGAACGGGCCCGTCGCGGAATTGTCTATATCGATGAAATCGATAAAATCGCATCCAAATCCGACAACCCGTCCATCACCCGGGATGTATCCGGAGAAGGGGTTCAGCAGGCCCTGTTGAAAATCATCGAAGGCACAACCGCCAGTGTTCCGCCCAAAGGGGGCAGAAAACATCCCCAGCAGGATTTTGTAAAAGTCGATACATCCAATATTCTCTTTATCTGCGGCGGAACATTCAATGGACTGGACGGGGTCATTCAGCGCCGGCTGGGTTCCAACAAAATGGGGTTTGGTGCGCATATCGTGGACAAGACCCAGATCAATATCGGCGACCTGCTCAAACTGGTTCAACCCGAGGATCTGATGAAATTCGGGATGATTCCGGAATTTATCGGCAGGCTTCCGGTCATTGCAACGTTGAATGAACTGAATGAGGCATCCCTGATACGGATTCTCAAGGAACCCAAAAATGCGCTGATCAAGCAGTTCAAAAAGCTGTTCGAGATGGAAGGGGTCAACCTGCGCATCACCGACAGTGCGGTTGCAGCCATTGCCAGGGATGCGCTGAAGCGAAAATCCGGCGCCAGGGGACTTCGCGCCATTATTGAAAATTGCCTGATCGACATCATGTATGAATTGCCATCGATGACGGATGTGCGGGAATGCGTGATCAGTGAAGAAGTCATTTTAAATCATGAGTCACCCATCCTGCTGTATGAGCAGACCAAAATGACGGCATGATTTCATTTTAAAGCGTCATCAACAATTCATAACATGATCTGACCCCCATGTTCAGCATATTTAAAAAATCATTTTATAATGGACAGTCGCCCGAAATCATGAAACTTCCACTTCTTCCGCTTCGCGATATCGTTATTTTTCCCCATATGGTCGCCCCGCTTTTCGTGGGGCGTTCCAAATCTGTCAAGGCACTGGCTGATGCCATGAACAACGAAAAACGGGTTTTTATGGCCTCGCAGAGCAAGGCGAGTCTGGATAATCCGGATGTTCAGGATATCAGCCAGATTGGCACCATCGGCAAGGTTTTACAGCTTCTGCGTCTTCCGGACGGAACAGTCAAGGCGCTTGTGGAAGGCAAACAGCGGGGCCGGATTCTTCGATTTGTCCAGGATGATGATTTTTTTCTGGTCGAAGTTGATCCCGTGGCAGAGACGCCATCTGCAGATCCCGAGTGTATCGCCCTGGGACGGGCCATTGTGGCGTCCTTTCAGGAGTATGCGGGCCTTAACAAATCGATTCCCAAAGAATTGCTGAATACGGTGTCGGCCCTGACCAGCCTTCCGCAACTGGTGGATACCCTGGCGGCACATTTTTCCTTTAAATTTGAAGACAAACAACGCCTTCTGGAAACCGAAGCCCTGAATGACCGGTTAAGCATTCTTCTGGGACTGATCACGATGGAAATCGATATTTTCAAACTGGATCAGAAGATCAAAAACCGCGTCAAGGAACAGATGGAGAAAACCCAGAAGAATTATTACCTCAACGAGCAGATGCGCGCCCTGAAAAAGGAAATGGGCACGGATGAAGAACCTGTCGATGAGCTGAAAGAACTGGAATCCCAGATCCAGCAGAAAAAAATGTCAAAAGAAGCCGCGGAAAAGGTTCAGCACGAATTCAAAAAACTTCGCATGATGCCGGCCATGTCTGCCGAAGCCACCGTGGTGCGCAACTACATTGACTGGCTGATCAGCCTGCCCTGGTATGAGCAGACAGATGTCAGCCATGACAGTGTCGAAGCAGAAAACATATTGAACGAAGATCATTTCGGCCTTGAAAAACCCAAGGAACGTATTCTGGAGTATCTGGCTGTTCAGTCCCTGGTCAAAAAAGTCAAGGGACCGATCCTGTGTTTTGTCGGGCCCCCGGGTGTGGGCAAAACCTCGCTGGCAAAATCCATTGCCCGTTCCACCGGCAGAAAATTTGTCCGGCTCTCGCTGGGCGGGGTTCGGGACGAGGCTGAAATTCGGGGTCATCGTCGAACCTATATCGGGGCCATGCCCGGAAAAATCATTCAGTCTCTCAAAAAGGCCGGCGTCAGCAATCCGGTTTTCTGTCTGGATGAGGTTGACAAAATGAGTATGGATTTCCGGGGTGATCCATCGGCGGCGCTTCTGGAGGTACTTGATCCCGAACAAAATTCAAGCTTCAATGATCATTATCTGGATGTGGATTATGACCTTTCGGACATTCTTTTTGTCACCACAGCCAACACCCTTCCGGATATTCCACTGCCGCTTCAGGACAGAATGGAAATCATCCGGTTGCCGGGATATACGGAATATGAAAAGTTTAATATTGCACGGGATTTCCTGATTGCCAAACAAATCCGGCTGAACGGCCTGGAGGACAAGCCGGTTCAGTTTACCAAAAATGCCATCACCCTGATTATACAGCGCTATACCCGCGAGGCCGGCGTGCGTAATCTGGAACGGGAAATATCCGCCATTTGTCGGAAAATCGCCCGGGAGGTCGTCAGAAATCCCGATTTGAAGGAAACAACCGTTTCTTCCAAATCGGTTCAGAAATATCTGGGGCCGCCCAAATTCCGGCATGGCCAGATCGAGGATCAGGATCAGATTGGCATGGTCACCGGACTGGCATGGACCCAGGTGGGCGGTGAATTGCTTTGTATCGAAACCCTGATCATGCCGGGCAAGGGAGAACAGACTGTCACTGGCAAACTGGGGGATGTCATGAAGGAATCCGCCCAGGCAGCCGTAAGCTATGTCAGATCCCGTGCCTCGCACCTGGGTATTGAACCGGAATTTTACAAAAAGTATGACATTCATATTCATATTCCGGAAGGTGCTATTCCCAAAGACGGTCCTTCGGCCGGCATTTCAATGTGTACATCCATTGTTTCGGCCCTGACCAAAAAACCGGTTCACCGGAATCTGGCCATGACCGGTGAAATTACGCTGAGAGGCCGGGTTCTCCCGATTGGCGGAATCAAGGAAAAAATTCTGGCAGCGCATCGGGGTGGAATTCAAAAGGTGTTGCTGCCCAGGGAAAATGAAAAAGATCTCAAGGACATCCCATCCTATATCATGAAACAGATGGATCTGGTTTTTGTCGATCATATGGATGAGGTTCTGGCGCATGCCATTATCGGCGAACCTGAAAAGCCGGTATTTGCAGTGGATGATGTGAACCTGGAAGTTATCCACATGGATGACGGGGTTCATCAGCCGGCAATCAGCACATTGATACAGTGATTAAATTGTGGCAAAGGGCGGTAAGGATATTTTTTACTTGACATCAAAAACCGACTGGGTTAAAAGTAGCAGTCTTTTACGGGCGGGTAGCTCAGTTGGGAGAGCATCGGCCTTACAAGCCGAGGGTCACAGGTTCAAGCCCTGTTCCGCCTACCAGTCGAAGACAGTTTACCCATAGGGGGGCGTAGCTCAGTTGGTTAGAGCGCCGGCCTGTCACGCCGGAGGTCGCGAGTTCGAGCCTCGTCGCTCCCGCCAGAAAACACAGGGGTTACAATTATCTTGTAATCCCTTTTTTAATGATCAACCGTTGGAGGATAAAACAATGGCCAATATAACCCCTCATTGTGCAGGCTGTTCCAAAATCAACGCCGATAACGACTGCTCGGTTTACCCCAATCCGGCATTCATGATGCGATGGGTGGATGACCGAAAGATCAAGGTCGGTTGTTCGTTCAATGCCACCAAATTTTCTGAAGTCTCTGCCAAAGATAAAGTGCGTGTCGGTCAGCAGAAACAGAAGAAAAAATAACCGGCTGTCTGCCGTTCACATTACATCACCATCTCTGCAAACCGGGCTGCAAATTATCGCGCCCGGTTTTCTGTTTCATGTCTTTCTTCCCGCCTTTTCTGCGACAATCCGGTCCGGTTGACAGATTTCCAGAATGACTTTTTCCAGAATCATTTTGGGGTCCATGGCAGACGTTTTCATCCTGCGATCGGCATCCACCAGAACCTGCATGAGATTGGCAAGTCTCTCCCGGGAAAAGGCATCGGCTTTTTTCAGGAGCAGATAGACAGGATAGGGATTGGCGGGATTTTTGGCGATCAATAGATCGGTTGCCACTGCCTTTTCCCGTGTTTTGCCTTTTTTAACCGTTTTCCCGCCTGGCCGGGTTTTTGCCGAAGCCAATCGGGTTTTCCATTCCTGAAGGCTTTTGGTCAAAATGGTGTCATATGCCACCACTTCTGGCATAATCCGCGACTGAAAGACATCATATTTGCAGGATGCGTTCCATTGCCTGCCATGAACGCTTTCCATGAAATCCCTTGCAATCACCAGTTTTCTCAGTTGATTGAAAATCGCGGCCACAATCTGTGGCGGCGCCAATTCTCCCGACAACAGTCCGTTCAGAAAAAACAGGGCTTTTTCCCAGTTTCTGTCGGTGACTGCATTGGTGAATTCATAAATGGGATCTTTCCGGGACCGTTTCAAGACCCGGTTGACATCGTCTTCCGTGATCTCTGCCCGATTCCCGACATATTGAATCAGTTTTTCCAGCTCTGAGGTGACGGTTCGCAGATCAAAACCGGTCATGTCGAGCAGCGCATTCCGGACCGCAGGTTTCAGTTGTTTGCCACTTTTTGACAGGGTTGTCTGTATCCGTTCATTCAGTACCGCCTCCATTGCCATTTTGCCCGCACGGGTTGGAGAATCTTTTGGAACCGTGCAATCGATGGTCATGCCTTTTTCAACAATGGCCCGATAGACCGCCTTGCGTTTGTCAACGGTTTCACTGGTAATCATCAGGACATGCTGATCGGGAAATCCTTTTTCTATGGCATATTGAAGCGATTTCAACGCGTCTGCGGCATCCCTGTCAACCGGATTGGCCTGGCAGTGTCGAATGACATCGTCAATCCAGCCGGATTTGGCATCCCCATCATCATCCATCAAGGCCAGCAGCCGGGAAGTATCTGCGGCCACATCTCCAATGAGCAGATCGTGTAGGGAAAGGAACCGCATCAACCAGGAACCAGCTTTTTTATAATCCTGCATGATAACCGCGTCTTTTATTTTCCGAAGTATTTTCGGGCCGTCATCTTTGGAACTGAACAGGGTGGAATCCAGAAGCGCCACAATTTTCAATCCGGGAACAAAGCCATAGGTATTGATTTTTTCCAGAGCGCGGGACAGATTTTCCGGACTGCCATCCATATCCTCATAACATGACAGTCGTTTGGCAGGCGGCATCATGACATCCAGTAACTGATTCAGAACACCTTTATAAATCAGCTCATCCCCAAAAATTAGATATACCGGAGCAAATGGATTTTTTCCGTCAGCCGGTTTGATGGATTTCAGATATTCGGAAAATTTTGTATAAAGCAGTTCGGACATATGATAGCCTTGTCGATTCGATTGTAAGCCGTGAACATGTGAATGGGGAATGTCCTGAAAAATGCCTGGTTCCAGTCATTTTTCAAGAAAAGGCCTGTGGAATGTGGGAATTTTATCAGAAACCGGTTTAAAAATAAATGCTCATCATGAGTTGAGCGCCTCAGTCCGGATAAATTCACCTCCATCCAAGAAAATGACATGTACCTTTTTATTCTGAATTCAGAATTCTGTCTTCTGATTTCTGTTTTTTCTTTTTTCCCGGTAAAACATGACAATTCCAGATCCGTTACATACCGTTTTATTGGCGTTCCGATGGGGCGCAGCAGTCCTGTTTCTGCTGATGGCGATTATGACGGCGGTCATGGCATGGCGGTTTCGCGGCATTTTTCACTGGAAGCGCTCGCTGAAACAGGAGCTCTTGCGCATTCGGGAGGATTCGGCCAACCAAAGTCCGGAAATGGCTGCTGCGGTGTCGATCGTATTGGCCCAGTGCCAGAAGTTCTGGTGTCAATCGCTCATTCGGGTTCAGGATGAACTGGATATGACAGATTTCATTCGGTCCATCGCATCCTGTTTTCACCCGGATCAGGACCGGCCGGAATTGTGTCTGTCTGTCGGGAGCATTGTCGGGGCCGCTCAAGACGGCGTCATCCGCCTTCAACAGATTTTGTCCCGGCCCGGATTCAGTCGTTTCCAGTGGGTCCGTATCCGGCATATCCGGCAGGCCTGGCATCGCTACACACAGTTTTCTGAACACTGGCTGATACAGCGGTATATGCGGTATCGAAACTGGATACAAAAAGCCAATCTGGTTCGGCTGATCGTCATTCCCGATCCATTTTCCTGGCTGATGTATTTTTCCAATCAACTGATCCTGATTTCATTGACCCGGTTTTTTCTGGTTGATCTGTTTCTGTTTGTCGGAAAGCAGGCCATTGCCGCATATCAATCGGGTGAATCGGCAACTGCCGATTTTCTGAATGACCGGGATGTGGAGCAGACACTTGAAGAGTTGACCCGCATGCCTTCGGATGAATCGGTTCTTCTGGATGACCGTCTGATTGATATCCGGAATCGGCTGCTGGGAATTTATTCCCTGATCCGCTCTCCTGGAATCGGTGACTGGAAAAAATCCCTTTTTGAGGCATTGCACCATATTGCCTGCAGACATTTTCCGGAAAGCCCCAGCCCCGTGGATGAGGCGGCGGTCGGCCCCCTGCTGGAGCAGCTCCAGGTATATCTGACAGCCATTTCAAACAGCCGGGACATGCCGATCATTCGTCGTCTGCATTCATTTCCACTTTCTTATGGATTCCGGATTCGGGAAATGAGTGCCGCGCCCTTTTTGCGGCGTACCGGATTTCTGACCAAAAAAGTCTGGAATGTCTATCAATGGCTCAGTCTTCCGCTGCGACTGTTCCGCATCCTGAGAAAAGCCACACCCGCGGGCATGGCGGTTCATACCGGCTGGCTGCTGGTTCAGAAGGGATGCGCCTATTATTTCGGCAGGCGGTTGTTCAACCTGACATGTCTTGAAATCGAATCGGTTTATTCGCGGTCCCGAAAACCGGTTGTTAAAAAAATGAAACGTGCGTATAATACGGAATATTCATGATTTCAGCTCATAAAAAAATTTTTGCAGCACTGTTTCTGTCCATTTTCTGCTCGGTCACCGGCGTGGGGATTGTCGTTCCGCTGCTGCCGGTGTATGCCAGCAAAATTGGATCGACCGGTATCTATATCGGCCTGGTGTTTGGTGCATTTTCCCTTTCGCGAACTGCTTTTCTACCTTATTTTGGCAGACAGTCCGATATCCGGGGCCGCAAGCCCTTTATTGTCATTGGCCTTTTTGCCTATGCCCTGGTTTCTGTCGCCTTTATTCTGTCCACCTCGGTTGAAAGCCTGATCGGCATCCGCTTTGTACAGGGAATTGCTTCGGCCATGATCATGCCGGTGGCCCAGGCCTATCTGGGAGATATTACGGTTGAGGGTTCAGAAGGTCTGACCATGGGACTGTTCAACATGGCCATGTTTCTGGGACTGAGCTTGGGACCGGTTGCCGGCGGCGTGATTTATGAAAAAATCAGTCTGGATGCCGCATTCATCGGTATGGGAATTCTGTCCACCGCCGCATTTTTAAGCAGCCTGCTTCTGCTGCCATCGGTTCATAGCGAAAAGGCCGCATTCCGCCATGTCATCCGCCCGACACTGAAAATGCTGATCACCAACAAACTTCTGATGAGCCTGTTTATGCTGCGGTTTGCCCATACGGCCTGCATCGGCATCATCTGGGCATTTCTGCCGGTTTATGCCAGCCAGTCATTCAACATGGGCAGTTCCGCCATCGGAACACTGGTCATGCTGGGCATTCTGGTCAGCGGGGTCCTTCAGGCGCCCATGGGCTGGCTGGCGGATCGATTCTCCAAGCAGGCCCTGTCCGCCATTGGCGGTCTGATTGTGGGGATCACGATTTTTCTGTTCCAGTGGGCCGATGGATTCTGGGACATGTTCTGGATCAGCGTGGGGTTTGGTTTTGGCGGCGGCATGCTGACACCGTCAATCATGGCCCTTGCGATCATCTGGGGAAACCGCCTGGAAGGAATGGGCGCGGTCATGTCATTGATGACCATGGCCCACAGCCTGGGCATGCTGGTGGGATCGGTCGGGGCCGGATGGATGATGGATGTCATCGATTTGAAATACGCGTTCGGTTCCGGCGGTGTGCTGATGCTGGTCTGCAGCCTGGTTTTCCTGCTCCCGGGTTACAAAAACGCCATGAGCCGGCCGGTTCCTGATCATGTTCCCGGCCATCCAATCGACTAAGGCAACTCACATGAAATAGTATCCCAGATCGGGATGTTTTTAATTTACATGGATGAACGGGATGTACATGATAAAGATTTATATTCTGTTTTTTCCATTATCCTGTCAATCCTGTATATCCATGTGAATATGTTTTATATTTATGAATCATGGTAGATTATTTTTTTGAGTTGCCTAAAGTTCTTCCGGAGTAAACGAAACCACATCATCGATTTTACCGGCATCGGCAAACAGCATGACCAGCCGATCTATGCCCATGGCGTTTCCGGTCGCAGGCGGCATTCGCTGAAGGGACTGAAGAAACGGTTCCGGCATGGGATATCCGGTTTTATTCATGGCGCGACGGCAATCCATTTCATAAATAAACCGCTGTCGCTGCTCAGTGGCATCGGTCAGCTCGGAAAAGGCATTGCAGAGCTCCAATCCGCAGATATACAGCTCAAAGCGTTCGACCAGCAGGGGATTTGATGGCTTCAACCGGGCCAGGGCGCCGCATTCTGCCGGATAGTCAATCAGAAAAACAGGCCGGTTCAGGCCCAGTTTCGGCTCGATTTCCAGTCCCATCCGTTCGTCAAAGCGGTTTCCTGAAAGCGCCTGTTCCATGCTGCTTCCGACATATCGTGCAAATGCATCCTGCACCGAAATCCGGTCCCAGGGTCGGGACAGATCGATTGTGATATCGCCATACTGAAGCTGTTTGCCAATTCCCAGCTTTTCGGCAACGTGGGTGATCAGCTCCTCGCATTGAATCATCATGTCCTGATAGTCATGATATGCCCGATACCATTCCAGAAGTGTAAATTCCGGCAAATGTCTGCCACCCCGCTCACTTTTTCTGAAAACATGGGATATCTGGAATATCCGGGGATATCCCGCTGCCAGAAGCCGCTTCATGCACAATTCCGGCGAGGTGTGCAGAAACCATTCACCGGATTCGACCGCATCAATATGGGTCTCCGGCGCCGGTGCCGGAATTCGGATGGGAGTTTCGATTTCCAGATAATCCGCGCCATGAAAATAGGACCGGATGGCCTGAATGGTCCGGGATCGAATTTCAAGGCCATTTTTAATGGCCGACTGTCTGGTTGAAATCATGTTTTCCATCTTTTTACGATCCGTTATGCGTTGCTTTGCCTACATGAACGGCCTGGTGCAAACCAGGGGTTTTGCCAGAATGGCCGTGAGAATCTCTGCGCCACGGGCCAGTTCGGCCTCATTTTTCGGCGGTCCGATACAAATGCGCACGGCTTCGGCAGCTTGCTGGCCATTGGTGCTGAAGTTGGCGGACGGAATGACCTGCACACCCGATGCTGCCGCCTGACGGGCAAAGGATTCGCCGGTCCAGGGTAGCGGCAGTTTGAGCCAGGCGTGCAGACTGCCCGGACCAAAATGCAGATTCGGACCGACAAGTTTTTCGGCAAGAATCGCCATCCGTTTTTCCGCACACTGGCGTTTTCTGATAATGACCCGATCGGCGGTACCGTCATCGATCCATCGGCTGCCGATCTCGGCGGTAAGGGATGGATTTGACCAGATCGATGCCGCCATGATCCGCTCAACCGCTGGCAACTGTCCCGGCGGTACGGCCAGAAAACCGAGGCGCAGCCCGGGCGCAAGCGTCTTGGAAAGGCTGGTCAGATAAAAGCTTTGCTTCGGAATCAACGCGGCAATCGGGGTTTGGGCCACCGGTGCCATGCCGCCGTAAACATCGTCCTCGATCAGCAGCAGATCAATGCACGCCAGTACCGCAGCCAGCTCCTGCCGTCTATTTGCATCCATCGTGGTGGTTGTCGGATTGTGTAGGGTCGGGATCAAATAGACACCCTTAAAACGATGACAGGCCGCGGCCTTTTCCAACGCGTCGGGCCGCATGCCTTCCGAATCGCCTTCGACCGGTACCAGTCGGATGTGCAGGACAGCGGCAAGATTGATGATGCCCGGATAGGTATGGCCGTCGACAGCAAGGGCATCACCCGGCGACAGTTGACTGGCAAGCGCCACAAACAGGGCGTGCTGGGCGCCAGATGTAATCGCGATATGTTCGGGAGATGTCGGCAGATTGAGGCGGCCAAGCCAGCGGCCGGCAGCCTGACGATGCCGGATAAGCCCGGTCGTCGGCTGGTAACACTGCATTTCCGTCAGCGCCGGTTGGCGAGATAATTCGGCCAGCATGTCGCCGAGATCAGGCGTTTCTTCCGGCACCGGAAAGTTCAGGTCAAAGCGGATGCAGTCGACCGTATCCCGATCAGGCCTGTTAAGGGCATGAAGGGTGAATTCTTCTGCCTCGGGCCGGGCGACATACGTTCCCCGGCCGATCTCGCCTTTCACCAGACCGAGTTCATCGATTTCCCGATACGCCCGGGTCACTGTGCCCAGGGTGACGCCCAGGGCATCGGCCAGGTCCCGCTGTGGCGGCAACCGGTCTCCGGATTTCAGACTGCCATCTGCGATAGCCGCTTGGATACCGCTGCTGATCTGCCGATATTTCCGGCCGGAACCCAGGTGGATATGGTCAAGCAAAATTGTTATCATAACAATATTCCAATTGACGGGTACAATTTGTTTCGATTATGACATTGTTTACAATAAATGTCATTGAAAAAGGAGACAATCAGTATGAAAGAATGGATCAGGGGAATGCGGGCAAATATACCACTTGCGGTCAGCGCCATGGCCTACGGCGGGGTATTCGGTGTGCTGAGCGGCAACCAGGGCGTGAGTTGGGCCGAGATGCTGGCCCTGGATTTGATGATGTTTGCGGGCTCTGCCCAGTTGGTGATGATCGAAATGTGGTCGGCGCCGCTGCCGGTGGTTGCCATGGGACTTGCGGTGCTGATCGTCAACATGCGCTACCTTCTGATCGGTGCGTCGCTTCAGCCGGTTTTCGACGGCCGCCCGCTCTGGCAAAAGGCTCTGGGCATGCATCTGGTGGCCGATGAGAATTGGGCCGTGACCATTGCGGAACACCGCAACGGCGGGACCTGTCCGGCGTTTCTGGTCGGCGGCGGCATGTTGCTCCTGGTGGCATGGACAACCTCGACCATCGCCGGCAACCTGCTTGGCGGCCAGATCATGGAACCGGCGCGATGGGGCCTCGACTTTGCCTTTGTCGCGGTTTTCGTCGCCCTTTCCATGAGTCTCTGGCAGGGGCGGGACGATTTGCTGCCCTGGGTGATTGCGGCCGGGCTGGCTGTGGCCGGAGAGCATTTGCTGCCCGGCAAACTGTATATCGCCCTGGGTGGCATCGGCGGCGCCATGACCGCAGTGATCCAGGAAATGGTGCAGATGCGGACGCATCCGGCAGAGATCAGGGACGGCTTCAGCAGACTGGTCGTGCCCGGAGAGGGGAAAACCCATGAGTAATCTGTTTCATCAGGGCGCCATCCCGTCAATTCTTCTCGCTTCCGCCATTACGTATGCACTTCGTCTGGGCGGCCTGCTTCTGGCCGACCGGTTGCCAAAATCCGGTCCGGCCCGGCGATTTCTCGATTGTCTGCCGGGGACGATCCTGGTATCACTCACCGTACCCGGTGCCCTGCACGCCTGAGCCGAGGGAATGATCGGACTCGGCGCCTGTCTTCTGGTGTTCCTGCGCACCAGAAACCTGCTGCTGACCATGGCGGCGGGAATGATCGGCGTGTGCGTATTCCGATGGTTTTTTCATGGATGATCTGTGAAAAACCGTGTGATCGGAAGTTTTTTTCATGAGGTCATACGGTTGATCTTCAAATGGCTGAACCGCCGGGGGAAGGGAGGGCATGTCATGGAAATATTGACTGAAATTCTAATTAAATGGGCGGAATCAGAGGGGG
>DFZE01000119.1:0-172 GCA_002382065.1 Desulfobacteraceae bacterium UBA4064 | reverse complement strand
CAAAACGCACCTCTACAATGTGAATTTTTATAGCCATATTGATCAACATTGCGGGTCATGTCAGCCTTACATTATACGGTCAGACAAAACATTGTTGGTTCGGCGCTGCATAGCCATTTCACTGATCTCTTCTATGCTTTTATCTGTCCACAAAGTACGTTGCCACTTAGTG
>DFZE01000234.1 GCA_002382065.1 Desulfobacteraceae bacterium UBA4064 | reverse complement strand
TTTTAGAGAAAGAGGTCTGTATATAATTTCAAGTGTTCGATATTATTGATAACATCGAGTATCTCCTGATAAATGCGCACGATAAATCTGGAAGTGATTCCAAACGTGGTAATTTTGTCTTTTTCGATAATACCTTCAGTATTTTCATGATGTTGCTCTTTATGGATATGTAGCAATCTTCCCTTGTACCAGACAAAATGACTGCCGGTACCCAAACTTAATGAATAATTAGAGGATTCGGTTTCACTATCAAATCGATAGGGATTTCTGTTGGCATTTCTTGTCAGGCTGTTAAAATGATAACTTCTTGAATTTTGATTGTTGAATCTTTCACACCAGATAATAAAATTGCTGTATTCACCGTCTTTGTTATTTATTTCCAAGCTCATGGTTAAAAATCTTTTGAACAGGTAAAGAATCCTTTCCGGTAATTTTTTCAATGAGTACAGGAAACCAATGACTATCGATGTAACCATCGATCCCATCGCCACCCCGGAAAAGATTTCATTTGTCTTGAACGCATCGACAACAGTTACCCACAGTTGATCTATCATTTGTCTTTTTCTTTCTCCGTTTCATGGTAACACTTCAAGAAATTGTTTTGCCTGGCCTTGTACCACTTCATGCCATATGTCGGCAAACGGGAAATACAGCCTGCTTCATGGAAATGGCAGACATGGGTGGTGAATATGCCTGATAAAACAGTCGCAGCAAATGACGGATTTGTGACAACTGAAACAGACTGGGGGAAACGGATTGGGAGTTCATGCCTTTGAGGACGGATTGAAAGGATTGATCCATTTGACTATCAGGCCCGGATAATCCTGAAACAGGTTCAGCTATACAGCCAGTGGCTCCAGCATCCAGCCGGAATGATCATTTTGATTTTCCGGTCCATTCGGCTTATGGGAATGCCATAACGCCAAGCAGCATGTTGCTGTCCACCCCACCCGCCTATCTGCCAAACCCGTCTCGCAACCGGCTGCCGGATTTTACACGCCTCCCCGCCGACAGAAAACCCGGAGTTGACGGAATTGAATCCCCGGATTATGATCGAAGTCATCTGAATAAGCATTGGCGGATGTGCCAAAACCATGCCAATTTTCATGGTGTTGACCGTGTTGTGGCGCGTCAGCCAAACCAAAATCTTCTGAAATGTCCGTTGCATGAATTTTTCCCCGGAAATGGAAAGCCGCCTTTCCAGCTTGCTGAAAAGACGGCTTTAATTTTTTATCAGGCAATTCCCGGCTTATATTTCAGGGATTGGAAGGTGTTTTCATTAGCGTGGTGATGGCCAGTGGGTATAGAAATACAAAATTACGCGTTCTGCATTTCACAGGCCATGATGGTGTGTTTGCACAGCACCGAGGTGGTGATGGATCCGACGCCACCGGGAACCGGGCTGATTTTGTTTACAATGGGTTCAGCCTGGGCGAAATCCACATCACCACAGTATTTTCCGGGATTGTCCGGGTCGGCGTTGATGCCCACGTCAATGACGGTCTGTCCGGATTTGAAAAAATTGCCTTTCAGCATTTTTGCCCGGCCCACTGCTGCAATGACAATTTCTCCGTCCTGACACACGCCCGGGAGATTTTCTGTCCGGGAATGGCAGATCGTCACGGTGCCGTGTTCCCGCAGCAGCAGCATGGCCAGGGGTTTGCCGACCACGAGAGACCGTCCCACAACCACGCATTTTTTGCCCTTGATCGGGATATTGTAAAATTTGAGCATTTCCATACACGCGCTGGGCGTGCAGGGCGGGAATCCGGTGGCATCATCGGTAAAGACTTTTGCCGCACCGCTGGTCGTGAGGCAGTCCACGTCTTTTTCAACCGGAATCAGGGTTCTGATTTTGCGCTCATTGAGATGTTTGGGCAGGGGAGAGAACATCAGAATGCCGTTTACATCTTTTTTGGCGCCGATTTCAGTCACGGCGTTTTCAAAAGCCGCCTGATCGATGGTTTCCGGGTATTCAAACACCTGACAGTCCATTCCCACGGCTGTGCAGGTTTTCTTTGCACCGCCTTCATAAAACAGATCGTCAGGACGCGCGCCCACGCGGATAATGCCCAGTTTCGGGGTTGTTCCCTTGGCTTTCAGCGCCTCAACCCGTGTCATCATGTCTGCCTTCATTGCATCCGCAACCGGTTTTGCCTTCAGAACCTCTGCCATTTTGACTGTTCCCCCTTATTATTTTGAAAGTTTGGAAATAACCAGATTCAAGGTTTCATCCGCAATTTTGCACCCGTCATTGACCAGACAATCCATTTCTTCCCGCGCGGATTTGACAAAATTCTGATCCTTGATGGTGTTGAGGTTGATAATGACATTGAGTTTCCCGGAAATCAGGGCGGCTTTCATGAACACCACACCGCAGCCCACATCGGAAATGGCGAGCATGGTTCCGATCTGGCCCATACGCTCATGAATTTTGATGCCTTCATACGCCTTGCGCATAATCTCCATCGGTACGGAGCAAGCGGTTTTGGAGCACTGCTCCATGGTTTCTTCCTTGAATTTGATTTCTTCCGGTGTGCTTTTCGGAAGGCCATAGGCTTTGGACAAGGGCTCAAAAACTTCCGCGTCTTTATCCACCAGCGCTTTCAGTTCGGAAATGACTTTGTAGCCTTTTTCAAGAAGGTCTTTGACCTCAGGCGCCACATCCGCATATTTTTTCTTGCCGAGTGTGAGATTGCCCACCATGTTGGAAAGTGCCATGCCGATTGCACCGCCCATTGCCGCCGCGCCGCCGCCGCCCGGAACCGGCGCTTTGGACGCCAGTACTTCGATAAACTCGTTGCAGGATTTGTCCACCATTGATGCCATGTTTCAGTTTTCCTCCTTAATGGGTTGTTGTTGCGGTTAACGACAAGGATAACCGGCCGCCTCCACCGAAACCGTGATTCGAAGGACGTTGCCCCCGTCGGTCAGGTTGACCCGCTTGTCAGCGGCCGTGGAAACGAGAATGAGAAATCTGATTGTTTTCTGATTGCCGTGTTTGGAAAATTAATCAAAGCGGACTGTCAAAACCCGCTAAACGGCAAACGGAACTGAATCCAGCCCGGCTGTTTCGCCGAATCCGTGCATGATGTTCATGTTCTGGACAGCCTGTCCTGCTGCGCCCTTGACCAGATTGTCAATGGCCGATATCAGAATCAGGCGATTTTTGGCTGTATCAAGATGAAAGCCGATATCACAGAAATTGGTTCCCCGAACCCACCGGGTATCCGGAACCCGATTTTCTGTCATCAGCCGGATAAAGGGGCAATTTTCATAATATGATTTCAGGCAGTTTTGAATGTCCACCGCCGAAACACCGGCAGTCGGCCGGGCATAAATTGTCGAGAGCATCCCCCGGTTCATGGGTATCAGATGGGGAATGAAGGTGATCCCAACATTCTTGCCTGACTCCCGGCTGAGGATTTCATCCATTTCCGGATTGTGTCGGTGTTTTCCGACCTTGTAGGCTTTGAAGGATTCATCCACTTCGCAATACAGAGAACCCAGGGCCGGAGAACGGCCGGCGCCGCTGACCCCGGATTTGGAATCTGCGATAATGTCATCGGGTTCAATCAGCCTGTTTTTCAAAAGCGGAACAAGGGGCAGCAGAACACTGGTTGGATAGCATCCGGGATTGCCGATCAGTTTGGCCTGCCGGATATCATTTCCATAAATTTCGGTCAGACCATAGACCGCCTGATTCAATAATTCCGCAGCCGTATGCGGTTGATACCAGGATTCATACGTCGAGCGGTTCTTGAAACGGAAATCAGCGGACAGATCGATCACGCACAACCCGTTACGGATGAAATCCGGGACATAGGTCATGGGCAGTTGATGGGGCAGGGCCGTAAAGACCACATCGGTTTCTTCACATACCCGGTTCAGGGAATATTCCTGACAGACCAGATTGACCCGGCCTGTCAGGGCGGGATAAACCGCGTCAAACCGGATTCCTGCAAACTGCCGGGATGTCAAAAGGGACAAGTGAACATTCGGATGACCGGCCAGAATTCTGACCAGTTCGGCGCCGGCATATCCGGTAGCGCCAATTACGCCAGCACGAATCATTGATGGTCCTCTATGGGGTTTTCGGGGATATTATGGTGTCATTTCTTCGCTACTGTAAATGACCATGAATCATTCCGGGCTATTCACCCCTATATAAAAAATAATGTTTACCACGTTCAACCCAAAACTCGAAACCCGGAACTCAAAGATTTTCATATTTTCCGTAAACCATGACATCGGATTATATAATGCAGGATAGCCAATTTCGTCAATAACTGGTTGAAAAATAATCGGCCGGATTCCTGTAATAAAAAAAGGGAAGCGTCATACGCCCCCCTTTTTTATGGATGATGTCTCCCAAAACGAAGACTGTTCGATCAGCCGATTTTCAGCACCATCGCCGCGCCCGTGTCACCCGCAGCGCATCCGGCCCACAGCAGATATCCACCGCCTGCCATGGCCACTTCCTCGATTCCCTCGACGATGCATCTTCCGGCGGTCGGAGCCTGGGGATGGCCATATACCAGCGAACTGCCAAAATTGTTGAATCCGTTGACATCGATATTGAATTGTTTGGCCATATAGATATCATTGGCGGCAAAGGGATTGTGTGTTTTGATGGCCTTGACATCCGTTATGGACAAATTGGCTTTTTCCAGAGCCATCCTGGCGGCCGGGACAACGGCCATGGCCATGAATCCCTTTTTGGCCCTGGCAAATCCATAGGAGATGACCTGCACTTCAATATTGGGGTCCGCACTGAGTGCTTTGGCGTTTTCCCGTGTTGTCACGGTTACCCCGCAATGGCCATCAGCCGGATGGGTCTGGGTGCCAAAGGTGTGAACCCCGCCCGGAAGAACCGGTCTCAGGCCGGCAAGACCATCTTTGGTGGTTGGCGTAATGCCTTCATCGTCTTCCACGAGAATGGTCTTTTTCTTGGATATTTTCACTTCCACCGGAAACATGTAGCGTTTTTTGAAGGCCTTGTCATTGGCTGCCGCATCCATATACTGTTCGTAGCGGCGCAATGCCACGGCATCGCATTCCTCCCGGGTGACGCCGGCTTCCTTGGACACGTTTTCCGCGGTCTGAATCATGGCATTCTGGGCCCAGGGGTCCCGCCCGAAATTGTCCATCAGCCAGTTTTCCGATATGACCTCGCCGCCAGGGCCATTGGGATTGGGCCAGATGGTGTGTGGCCCGTTCGAGCACCGGTCTGTCATCAGACAATAGGCATTGTTGAAAAAGCCATTTTCAACCCCCATGCTGGCCTGAAAAATACAGGTGGTCGATGTGGTGCACGCCTGGCTGAGCAGCACTCCGGGAGTGGAAACGGCCCCGATCAGCGCGGCAGCCCAGGGGCTGCCGTAAAACCATTGGGGTTGCCCCACGGTCATCCCCAGAAAAACATAGTCGAAAGCCATGGGGTCCCATTTTTTTTCGGCCAGCCATCGTTTGGTGGTGTCCGTGGCCAGAACGATGGCGTGTTCATTGGCCATGCTCCCCTGCCAGCGGGCAAAGGGACTGCTGTAATACCCCTTGTACGGTATATATGCCTTGGTAAACATGTGCGGAAAGCCTCCTTGATAATGGATTTAAAAAAACAGAAGTCAGAAGCCGGAAGTCGGAATTCAGGAGAAAAGCGGTCGAAATCCTGTCTGGTGGCCAGAGAAAAACCGCGTTTCGTCCGAATATGTCATTCTTCGTGTACTTCGTGATCTTTGTGGTCATTCTATAGCTTTCAAGATAATGATTTTGGGAAGGCAGCAGGGAGAGGATAGGCCTTTGTTCGGCCATCCCCGACCGATAACGAACGCAAAATCTTTATCTTGAAAGCTATATCTGTTGGCGGATCAATCAGCCGGAATAGCGTTCCCGCAGTATCCGGTGAAGAATTTTTCCTGTAGCGGTTCGCGGCATGTCATCGGGTTTGATGAAAATGATCTTTTTGGGACATTTATAACCGGCCATTCGACTCCGGCACCAGTCCATGATCTCTTTTTCGGTGATCTCTGTTTTGGGGATCACGATTGCCGCCACTTTCTCTCCCCATTTTTCATCCGGCAGACTGATACATGCCGCATCAAAAACACCCGAATGCCCACCGATCACCTCTTCGACCTCACTGGGATAGACATGTTCGCCGCCGGTGATGATCATGTTGTCCTTGCGGTCCACAATTTCATAAAATCCGTCCGCATCCCTTCTGGCCATGTCCCCGGCACTGAACCACTCGCCATGAAATGCGGCTTTTGTTTTTTCCGGAAGCTTGTAGTATTCATCAAACAGCATGGGGCCTCTGGAATACAGTTCGCCAACCTCTCCAACACCAACTTCCTTTCCGGTGTCATCCAGAAGCTTGATGAAATCCGTTCCCAGGGACTCGTATCCGATGGATCCCAGTTTCCGCAACTGATCTTCGGGCTTGAGAACCGTGACAATGCCGGCTTCCGATGATCCGTAGGCTTCATACAACTGAACACCGGTAAAGAAGTCCATGATGGCTTTCTTGACCTGGCGGCGTACCGGGGCCGATGAACAGAGCAGTTTTTTGATGGAGCTGACATCCCGTTTGCGTGCATGGTCCGGAACATTCAGAATCAGGTTGTAATGCGTCGGAATCAGGGAGATAAACGTGATTTTTTTGTCCTCGATGATATCCAGAATTTCCTCGGCGCGAAACGACCGGGCCGGATGAAGATACACGGCGCCGCCGATATAGAGAAAGGTAAACGTGAAAAAGGTGGAGTTGATATGGCAAAGCGGCATGACATTCATGCAGATGTCATGATGATCAAAGCCGAAATCGATGGCATTGATCAGGTAAAACGAAATATGGGATTCATGGGACCGGACAACCCCCTTGGGTTTGCCGGTTGTTCCCGATGTATAGATCAGAATCCAGGTATCGGCTGGCAGAACCGCTACGTCCGGTTCTGCTGAAGAGGCATTGATGAGCATGTCATCATAAGATCGGTAACCGGATGCCGGATTGCCCACCACCACGAAATGCTCCGGCGGAATCTGTGTCAGGCTCTGCCGGACCCCATCCACGACCGGTGCGAATTCATCGTGGACAAAAATGGCTTTGGCATCGGAATCATTGATAATATAAGCTACTTCCTTGCCGGCCAGACGGAAATTGATGGGCACGATCACAATGCCGGTTTTGGCCGTTGCCAGATACAGTTCGATGATCTCCACACTGTTTTCAAGCAGAACCGCGGCCTTGTCACCTTTGGACAGACCCATTTTCATCATGCTGTCAGCCAGACGGTTGACCCGCGTATTCAACTCCGGATAGGTGAAGTGTCGATCCCGGTCCTGGAGTGCAACCGTATCGGGAAATTTTTTGGCAATGACTTTCAGGTTCTGCCCAAGATTCATCCAGTGCGCCATATTTTCCTCCCGTGAAAGTCTATATCGTGTTTTTTGTCCGTTTTTGCGGGATTACCCATTCAATTCTGCATCGCTCTTACCATAAAAAATGGAAATGCTCAAGCTAATATATAGCTAAAATGTAGCGATTTGGGCGGGGGGGGCAGGGGATTAGGGGAAGTCAGCAGAAAGCCGGGACGCACCAAAACCGTGTGAAAACCGGAGGTGTGTTGACCCATTGGGCGATGATCAGGACGGATCCCGGGCCCCTGCTATCCGACCGGCTTCAGATTGAGTGACCGGAAAAATCCCAGAACAAAATTGATGTGTTTCTGCATGGCCAAAAATGCCTGGGCGTCATCATGATTCCGGATGGCCTGGAATATCTCCAGATGCTGTTCCAGAATCTTTTCGATGTTGCCCGGGTCCCGATACAGGTGTGACAGATTTTCCTTGATGCCGACAAACAGAAAATCATAGAAGTTTTTCATGATATCAGACCTCTTTCTCTAAAACT
>DFZE01000094.1 GCA_002382065.1 Desulfobacteraceae bacterium UBA4064 | reverse complement strand
TCTTCACCCTTCACCCTTCACCCTTATCCCTGTTTGACAACCGGACACCGGTGTTTATTTTGAAACCATTCAATATAACAATAATATCCGTAATCGGTTAAAGGAGGCAGACAGCCATGCGGTTTGACAAATTCACCATCAAATCACAGGAACTCATTCAACAAGCCCAGTCGCTTGCATCGGACCATAATCATCAGCAAATCGAACCCGAACATCTGTTACATGTCATGCTGGCCGATCCGGAAGGGATTGTAACGGCCATCATGCGAAAATTGGGCATTTCACCAGCCGCTGTATCCCAGGAAATCCTGATGGCGCTGAACCGGTTGCCGCGGGTGACCGGAGCCGTGGATGTGTATATTTCCCAGCGGACAAAATCCGTGCTGGATGCGGCATTCGGGGAATCCTCCGCCATGAAGGATCAGTATGTCAGCATCGAACATATCCTTTTGGCGGTGTCTGAAGAAAAACAGGGCGAAGCATCCCGGATTCTGTCGCGCCACGGCGTGGTTCGCGAAGCCATTCTGCGGGTGTTGATGGAGATTCGGGGCAGTCAGCGGATCACGGACCAGAACCCGGAAGAAAAATACCAGGCACTGGAAAAATACAGCCGGAATCTGACCGATCTGGCCAGGCTGGGCAAGCTGGACCCGGTGATTGGACGGGACGAAGAAATCCGCCGGGTCGTTCAGGTATTGTCCCGCAGAACCAAAAACAACCCGGTTCTGATCGGGGAGCCGGGTGTTGGAAAGACCGCGATCATTGAGGGACTTGCCCAGCGCATTGTGGCCGGCGATGTGTCGGAATCCCTGAAAAACAGGCGCCTGGTTTCCCTGGACATGGGGGCGCTGATTGCCGGCGCCAAGTATCGCGGCGAGTTTGAAGACCGGCTGAAGGCTGTTATCAAGGAAGTGGAAAGCGCCGAGGGAGAGGTCATTCTGTTTATCGATGAGCTTCATACTTTGGTTGGGGCAGGCGCCAGTGAAGGCGCCATGGATGCCTCCAACATGCTGAAGCCGGCCCTGGCCCGGGGAACGCTCCGGTGCGTGGGCGCCACGACCTTGAATGAGTATCGCAAATATATCGAAAAGGATGCGGCCCTGGAGCGGCGGTTTCAGCCGGTTCTGGTGCGGGAGCCCACGGTAGAGGATACCATCTCCATCCTGCGGGGACTGAAGGAAAAATATGAGGTGCATCACGGCATCCGGATCAAGGATTCCGCCATTGTATCTGCCGCGACCCTGTCACATCGGTACATCACGGACCGGTTTTTGCCGGACAAGGCCATCGATCTCATCGATGAATGCGCGTCCAAGCTGCGTATCGAGATTGACAGCATGCCCTGCGAAATCGACGAAATTCAGCGAAAGATCACCCAACTGGATATCGAGCGTGAAGCCCTGAAAAAAGAAACCGATGCCGTATCCCTGGAGCGGCTGGACAGACTGGAAAGTGAACGGGCCGAAATGGCGGCCGAGCTTCTGAGAATGAAAGCCCACTGGCAGAATGAAAAAGAGCTCATTCAGGTCATTCGCGGCATCAAGGAAGAGCAGGAGCAACTGGGGCTGGAAGAGCAGCAGGCTCAGCGGGAAGGGAACCTGGCCCGGGTTGCCGAGATCCGGTATGGCAAGCAGGTGGCGCTGGCTGGCCGCCTGAAGGCAGCCAATGAAAACCTGGCCGTGCTTCAGGAACACAGCAAGATGCTGAAGGAGGCGGTGGATGCGGAAGACATTGCGGAAGTCATTTCCCGCTGGACCGGCATACCGGTCACCAAAATGCTGGAAGGGGAACGGGAAAAGCTGATTCACATGGAGGATCGGCTGGGCAAACGTGTCATCGGCCAGTCCGCGGCCATTGTCGCCATTTCCAATGCGGTCAGACGGGCCAGATCCGGGTTGCAGGACCCCAATCGTCCCATCGGATCATTCATTTTCATGGGACCGACCGGTGTTGGAAAAACCGAACTGGCCAAGGCGCTGGCAGAATTCATTTTTGACAGCGAAGAGGCGATTATCCGTATCGATATGTCCGAATATATGGAAAAACATTCGGTCGCCCGCATGATCGGCGCGCCTCCGGGTTATGTGGGATATGATGAGGGCGGATATTTGACCGAAGCCGTTCGAAGACGCCCGTATTCGGTGATCCTGTTTGATGAAATCGAAAAGGCCCATCCGGATGTGTTCAATGTGCTGCTCCAGATACTGGACGACGGACGGATGACCGATGGTCATGGCAGAACCGTGGATTTCAAAAATACCCTGATTATCATGACGTCAAATATCGGGAGCCAGTGGATACAGGAACTGGGGCAATCCAGGCGGGATGAAATGGAGCGGCGAATCATGGATGCGCTCCGGTCAAATTTCAAACCGGAATTTCTGAACCGGATCGATGAAACCATCATTTTTGATAATCTCAGTCTGGATCAGATCGGAAAAATCGTCGATATTCAGATCAAACGCCTGGAAATGCGCCTGGAAGATCGCCAGATCGGTCTGAAACTGGATGACAGCGCCAGAAATCTGATCATGAAAAAAGGTTATGATCCGGTATATGGGGCCCGGCCATTGAAGCGGGCCATGCAGCGGTATCTGGAAAATCCGCTTGCCAGCGAAATTTTGAAAGGCAACATCGAGGATGGGCAGCAGGTGACGGCAATTGCCGATGGGGATGTCATGCGTTTTGAAAAACAGTATTGAGTGTGGGTAGGTCAGGGCGCCGCGGCTTTTTGCGGCTCCCTGACACCATGCTCAAAACGTTTTTCCCCCGACGTACAACTGGCTGACATAGTCATTCACCATTTTCTGGCGGTCATCGGATGTCATGACGTTGGGAAGAATTTCAAGCGCGCGGTTCATGGCCTCATCCAGCAATTCATGCTGAAGCTGGATTTTCGCTTCCTGAAAATAGCCCTGAGCCCGCTGGGTCACACTGTCCATCATCAACTGGCTTTCTTCATCGGCCTGCTGAATGATATCCTGTCTGCGTTTTCGGCCTTCCTCAAGAATCCGCTCCTTCAGCTCGGCAATACGCACCTCGCTTTCATCCAGAAACTGCTGCGCGGTCTGAAGCTGGTCCATGACATCGTTTTTTTCCTGTTCAATTCTGGCCAGGTCCCGTTCAATTTCCCGACCCTGGGACCGCAGGAAGTTGGCCAGCGGCGGACCCGCATATTTCAGAATAACAAACAGAAGAATACCGAAATTGACCCATTTCATGATGGGGTCATAGGTCTCACGCCAGGAATTGGCGCTTTCGGCGGCAAAAACGGATGCAGGGAAAAAACAACTGTAAACACCAAACGCCATGAACAAAAACATTAAAGTCCTGCCTGTCCGTTTCATCAGGTTAGCCTCCGCTCCAGCAGCCGTTCCATGATCAGTTTGGTAACCGCCCCAACTTCCGATTGAATCTGATTTCGGGCCAGTGAGATCTGATCTGTCATGTCCCGCATCGCCGCTTCCTTTTTTTCCGTGACTTTCTGAAGCGCCGCATCGATGACTTTTTTGGCTGCCTGCTGACCATCTTCTTCCATCTGGCTGCGCATGTCGAATGCTTCCGATTTCACGTTAATTTCCGACTGACGAACCTGGTCTGTCAGTTGATTCAGTTGATTTCGTGCATTGGAAATATCCATTTTCAGTTTGTCAAAATGGGTATTTCGATCCTTCATTGCGCCTTCAAGGGGACGGAACATGACCCGTGTGACAATAAACATGAATATCAAAAATGAAACCAGTTGAAAGAAAAATGTTTCATTGATCGAAATCAGCGCAACCTTACTGATGATTTCCATAGCGGTTCACCTGTGTTATGGACCCGTGGCACGGGGCCTGGAATTACGTTTCAAAAAGATCGAATGACAGACAGGGACCCGACCAATTTCCAGGTTCCCTGCCCATACAGATTGTTAAACGTTACACCACGACAAACATCAGCAGCAATGCAATAACCAGCGAATAGATACC
>DFZE01000269.1:11137-13951 GCA_002382065.1 Desulfobacteraceae bacterium UBA4064 | reverse complement strand
TTTTTGCACTCGTAACTACTTGATATTACAGAAGCCGAATTTAGTAAAATTGAGTTTTCGGACAGCCTCCTAGCTGTTTACATGAAAATGCCGGTAAGTGTCCGGATATTTTCATCATTCGTAGTGCTCGTGCCGGGTATGGATGTTAGTGCTATTAACTTAAAGATTTCTGTCCTGTCATTTTGCTCGAAATGACAAATGAGCGCTGACTTGGGCTTAAGTTAATGACATTGACTTCTCACAGTGAAACCTTTGTCATTTATTATTGTCACAAAGTGTGACGGAAAATTATGAGAGGGCAAAAAATGGAACAGGTATATTCTTCTGTAAAATCCGCATTTCGCCGGGTAACCGGCAGTATGGCAATGCTGTCTGAATGGGTGTTGCTGGCCATGACATTGATTATTTTTTATGATGTGGTTATGCGTTATGTATTTGATAGCCCTACAAGCTGGGCACTGGAAATAAGTGAATATATGCTTGTGTTTGTGGGCTTTATCGGGACCGCGGAGATACAGGCGCGGAAGGGGAATATAAGAATGGATTTTCTTTACCTGAAATTTTCTTCAGGCATGAAGCGGGCCCTTGATGTTTTCATATCCCTGCTTATGATGATATTCAGTTTTTTGCTTTTACGGGGATCGCTGATGATGACAATCGCGGCATATAAATTTGATTCCGCCTCGAATTCACTTCTGGAAATCCCGCTGTTTCTTCCCTATTCGATAGTCGCTATCGGCACGTTTTTTCTTCTTCTGCAATCCATAGTTGATATTGTGGAATCAGTAAGACAGATAATATTACAAGACCAACCTGAAGGGAGATAACGGAAATGAGTTCTACGTTAATAATTATTGTTTGTGTTGTCGCGATACTGGTGTTCATGTTTTTGGGTGCGCCCCTTGTTATCGCTATGGGCATGGCGGGAATACTTGGGCTCTTTCTCGATGGCGGCGTTGCCGGGCTTTCCGTACTGCAGACCACGATATTTGGGTCGCTCGCGAAGTTTACACTGGTGGCTGTACCCTTATTTATGTTGATGGGTGAGATAATATTTCGAAGCGGCATTGGAAATGATCTTTTCCATGTTCTCAACAGGATATTACGTCGTGTGCCGGGAGGATTGGCGATTGCCACGATAATCGCCTGCGCTATCTTTGGCGCGATGTGCGGGGTAAGCATAGCGGCCGTGGCCAGTATCGGTGTTGTGGCGCTGCCCGAGATGCTTAAACGCGGGTATGATCCCAAGCTTGCGGCCGGCGCGGTATGCGCTCCGGGCGCTTTAGCAATGCTGATACCGCCCAGTCTGCTTTTTATTCTTTATGGTGAAATGGCGCATGAATCGGTCGCGAAGCTTTTTACAGCGGGTGTTCTGCCGGGGATATTGATGGCCCTGTTAATGGTCGGTTATATCTTTTTTATGTCAATTATTCCATCAAAGTCAAAGGGGGCTTCTGCGTCTGTGAAAGATATCGGAGAACCCGTGACATTAAGAGAAGCGGTGGGCTTTGTAAAGAAGTTATGGGCTCCGTTTTTGCTCATAGTCGCGGTTTTAGGATCAATATATGCAGGCATTGCCACGCCCACCGAATCGGCTGCCATAGGCTGTGTAGGGGCTTATTTTATTGCCTTTGTAATTTACCGCCGTATGAACTGGTCTATCTTCAGGGAAACATTGATAAGTTCAGCGCGGATCACATGTGTTATCATGTTTGTCTTTGTCGGGGCCGTGGTATTCACCCAGGTGTTAAGTTTGCTTCGGGTGCCGGATATCTTTTCCGAGCATATAATTTCTCTGGGGACATCGCCTTTGATGACCATGCTTTTGATACAGATTATGCTTATGGTCCTGGGCATGTTTGTAGATGGTGCGTCCATGGTCTTGATAACAACCCCCATATTTCTTCCTACTATGGTGCTTATGGGATGGGATCCTATATGGTTTGGAGTGCTGATGATAGTAAATATAAATATTGCAGTCATAACTCCGCCTATAGGGCTCAACCTTTACACACTGGCCAGCATTACTAAGGACGTGGATATAGAGACTATACTGAAAGGGACATTGCCTTACGTGGTTGTGGAGTTTATAGGGCTGTTGATACTCATCGCATTCCCGCAGATCAGCCTGTGGCTTCCGAGTATGATGAAGTAGAGGATTGTAAAAGCCGGTCTGTCGATATGGGTAAAGTATAGAAAAATCAAACGAAAGTGAAAATCAAGGGGAAAATGAGCAAAGAGGCTGGATTCTCGATCAAGTAGGGAATGACAAGAAAGGTTGTGGTCAATGGAAGGTGAATGGGAGAAACTGGTAGAAGATATGAAAGGAGGATATATACGTGCCTTATCGAAACTGATTACCGGCGTTGAAAACCGCGATCCGGGATGGATAGAGGCCATGAAATTGATCTTCAAGGACACTGGGAGGGCTCGTATAATAGGCATTACCGGATCTCCCGGTGCGGGCAAAAGTGTTTTGACGGATCAGGTTACCCGTTTGTTTGTTGAGCGAGGATTGTCAGTAGGTATTATAGCGATCGATCCCTCGAGTCCCTTTTCCGGTGTGCCCTTCTGGGTGACCGCCTCCGAATGACATCGGTAGGTGACTTGAACAATGTTTTTATACGTTCTATGTTTTGTGGGACGTTCGTTCCGGGCGTACCGTAAATAGAACGAATTGCTCATATCCGCTGTGATTTTCAGATGCTTCTCGATTACGGAGAAATAATTTTCAACCTGCCATTTTTGTGGTAAATGATGATCATGGTGTATTCATCCAAAAGTTTTTTGGATTGGGCGAACCTCATTTTTTGA
>DFZE01000269.1:0-11093 GCA_002382065.1 Desulfobacteraceae bacterium UBA4064 | reverse complement strand
GGCTATCCATTTCGCTGGCCTTAAAATTTAAGGGGCCATGAGTCAGCCAAAAACATTTCCAGAAGGCGGAATGTTATTTTACCGCCTTTTACAGCAAGCTGTCGAGATCCTCTTTCTAATAGTGTAAATCAGCCCACTTTTAACGAGGTCTGTTATATAAAAGGATCAACCATTATCCTGAAATCATTTTCAATATTTTCTGTGACTACATTTAACGAGGTCTGATCTTGAAAGCTATTGTACCATCATTCTTCAGCCTTCAGCCTCCCCGGAATTTCCGAATACCGGTAGCTCTTTCCCTCCCGACGAATCGCCTCCGCATCCTTTTTCAACGCGATCCACCGATGTTTCAGCTCATAAAATCCATGCCACCAGGAATAGTCCGGCGCCATCATGGCCGCTCCCATGCGGGCCCGTCTGCCCTCGTGATGCCAGAGTTCATAGAATTCCCATTCAATGGGCTCGTCAAAATACATGTCCGAAGAAAGCAGGCTGTCGGCATACAGGCTGTCCATCATCTGTCTGGACGGCCGGTAATAGGTGTCGTTATAAAGTTGGATCACCGCATCCAGATTGGCAAAATGGTCATTTCGCCAGGTTTCGGAATGGCACTGCATGCAGACCAGACCCATTTTTCGACGTTCTTCCCGCCAGTCGGTGGCGGCCGGAAACGCCGTGAATTCCGATGGCCGGATTGTCAGCGGCAATTGCATTTCCCAGGCCAGGCGTTCGGTCACATCATGGCTTTTTGACACACCAGGGGCGGCGGACATGTGACAGGACGCGCATGTCGGTGACCGGAAATCCCGGCCGGACAGCCATTTGCCATCTTCGGTGGTCCAGTTCCACTGGTCGCCTTCTGTCTGATAGATGCCGCCATGTTTGCTTTCGGCGTAAATCTCGATCTGGGGGTGATCCGGGCCCAGGTGGCACTGGCCACATGCATCAGGCTTTCTGGCTTCCGCCACAGAAAACCGGTGCCGGGTATGGCAACTGCTGCAACTGCCTGCTGATCCATCCGGATTGATTCGGCCGACCCCCACATTGGGCCATGTTCCGGGAACAGGCTTCCCGTCCACCAGCTCGACCACGGTTCCATGACAGGCATAGCATCCGCTGATCCGTTCGGTTTCGTTGTTGACACCATGCTGAAGCCATTTGTCAACTTTCCACATGATGGCAACCGTATTGGCATGCTTGCTTTTGGCATATTCCCTGGCTTCTTTGGGATGGCACTGGGCGCAGGTCAGCGGACTGACAACTGTCGCAATCGGGGTGACGGCATGCTTCAGATGAGCCTTGTTTGCCCATTGATCACCACCTGCCGGAATCTGGTGGCATTTCAGACAATCCACCCCGACCGTTGAATGGACGCTGGCTTCCCAATCGGCTGCGATGCCGGGGTTGAGCTTTCTGTGACAGTCAATACAACTTTGAGCCGCCTGTGCCAATTCTCCATTATGCGGGCTGGTTCCGGTTGAAAATCCCCATCGCCACAAACTGATACAAAAAAGAATCAGAACAATGATCCCCATGTTGGTATAGGCCATCGCAACAAAAACACGGTGAACCCGGCCGGGTTTCAATTGGATATTTTTTGACGGAACCAGGTCGCCAATCCGTTTTACCCGGTCCAGAACCTCCGGGCCATGCGGGGCGGATTTCATGGCCTCTGTGAGATCGGCGCCGGCGGCATGCTTTCCGAAATGCCGTCCATTTTTCCACTTCGGGCTGTCCGTCACATCATAAATATGGTTTTCGTGAACAATGCAGGCCGGTTTACCCTCAGCGCCGGTAAGACCTGCGATCTTTTCCATGGACCAATCAGAGGGTTGCATGGGTTCGGACGGGGTTCCGGCGCCCTGGCTCATTTTTCGATGAATCACGGTAACCGCCAGAATCGCCACACACAGCATGATGGCAAACAGGATGATTTTGACCAGAAGAATCCGGCCAAAGGCATTGTTGATAAAATGATCCAGCTTGTCGATACGAAACCAGGTCAGATACATACCGGTCAGGGTCAATGCGGCCAGGCATGATACGCCAAGCAGTCGTTCACCCTTGGGAATCCCGGTGGTCAACTGCCCGGGGCCGATGAATATATGAATGTAAAAGATGGCGCCGATCAGAATGACCGCTGCAAACAGATGAAGAAATCCAATGATGAATCGAATGGTCATCTGAAGCGGTGAATTGACCATTTCGGCCTTTTTGAGCAGCCTGTCCGGGATTGGGTACTGATAGGCGTTTTTGATATAGGCGATGCCGGCCGTGGTCAGGGGACCGCCGATCTCGTCCGAGTGACAGAGCATGCAGCCTTTTCCGGTGCGTCTGGCATATTCTTCACGGGCAGAAGCGATGGTCGTGATCAAGGCAAAAAATACGCACCCCAGAAAAAGAATGGCTTTGAATTTCATGGGAACCCTTCCTTGTGAAATTGACAGGATATGCTCAGCCGATTGAAGACACAACTTGATGATATACCCAAACATAGGGGTTGACTCAAGCTTTTCCTGAACGTAAAAAAGAAAGCCTGGAAAAATACGCCCAACCAGGGTGAAAAGAAAATTTGTAACTACTCAGGTATCCAGGAGTCAGAATTCAGGAGCCAGAATTAATAGGGAATGTTTGCTGTTTAAAAAAATGATACATTCCTTATTTATTCTGAATTCTGTCTTCTGAATTCTGTTTTTCCACAATTATTGACCGACAGCAGTACAAATGGTCTTTCGGTCAACACATGTTTGCATGACAAAGGCGGTAATCGATTGGGTGGACATCATCTGATTATGGGAAAACTGACGGATTTTCTGACCGGAGAGATCCTGGACGATACGCATGACGAACGGTTCCGGCAGGACATCGCCCGACTGCTGGTCAGTGAAAAAGGATATGCCAGAGACGAAATCAAAAGCCGCATCGATCTGAAAACCGAGGCATGTGGAAAGGCCGCGATTATCAAAGTGGATTTTGCTATCCTGATCCGCGAGCGGATCTGCATGATAATCAAATACGGACCGGGTTCCCTTGTCACCCGGCGCCGCCCAGCGCTTGCTGCATCCCGCCTGCTGAGCGGATATCAGATTCCGGTTGTGGTGGTAACAAATGGTCGGGAAGCTGATATCCTGGACGGGGAAACCGGAAAAATCATGACATCCGGACTGAATACGATTGTTTCACGTGAGAATATGATGGCGGAATGGGCCCGGTTTGGGTTCAAACCAGTCGCACCGACTCGGGCGGAAAAAGAATCCCGGATTCTGTTTGCCTACGAGGTGGATGATGCCTGTCCCTGCGATGATGCCATATGCCGATTGAAAGGTGGGGATGATCATAGTTGACAAATCTTTTGCAGTTTGTGCAATTACTTTAAAAGACTATTGGTAATATAATTTGGGGTTTCGGGAAAATTTTGATTTGCGCAACCATCAGGAGAATACTATGAAACGACGGATTGTCACCCTCTCCATTTTGTTTTTTTTCATCTGCCCTGCTGTGGGCTTTTCGGATTACGATATCCATCTGAAAAATGGTCGAAAAATAAAAACATCCCAGTATTGGGAAAAAGACGGGCAGATATTTTTTTATCAATCCGGACAGACTGTTGGAATCAATAAAAATTCGGTATCAGGGGTTGAAACGGCACCGGATTCAGTAACGACTGGCGCTGATATCCAGACCCGGGAACAGCCTGCCCCCCAAGCCGAAAAGACAACAGAAACCGCTTCGGAAGTCACGACACCATTCATTGAAGAAAATCCGGAAAATAAATTGATTCTGAATGAATTCAATCAGATAAAAATTAAATTTCTTGAAATTAACAGAATGCCAACGCCGGAACTTCACGTATTTGACACGGAGCTGATTGCGTTCAGGGATAACATTCTGGCAAAAAGGCTTGGTCATCTTTATGACAAACAACTGATGGAAATCGTTGAAATGGGCAGTAAAATTGAGACTGTGCTGAAGGCAAGGGGTCAGTAGATTTCCCGCCAACTGATGGTTTTCAACTCCTGGCTGCTCAATGCCTTGTCCACCATGCAACTGTCATATTTGATGTCCAGACCGCCATTGATCGAGACGGTCTGGTTTGCCAGAACAGCACCTCTGATATTGACCCCAGATCCACCGCCGTTGAATGTCAACACGCCGGTAACGAGTACAAGCCCTTTCCATTCAAATCCGCCACCCAGTTCCAGATCGCCCTCAACCAGCAAGGTCCCATAACCGACAACATTTTGCAGTTTCAATCCCTGAACATTATTGGGATTTGAGGTGTCGGAATAAGCCGTGACAAAATCGGCGCTGGTTCCATACGCTGCACCATTTGTATCTGCTGTGATGGTAATGCTGGCGGAACTTTTCAGGCTGTCAACATGGCTGTCGATATCAATATCCAGGGTTCCATGCGCGGGCGGAGCCGGTACCAGTACCGGTGATCCATTGGGGTTAGTTACATACGGATCTTTGGTATAGGTTGGCGGCTTCGAAGAAGCGACGCCACAATCATCACTTCCATCAATAACCAGGGCGGTGCCGTTTCCCGTGATATCACCTTTGGCATAGATCGCCGCTGCGATTGTCGGCCCCGGATCATAGGCGACCTCGATCTCGATCAATTTGTTGCTTGCTCCCACGCGTCCATATACCGATATGATCTCGACGGGTTTGGTGGCTGTCCCGCCCGTAAACTGGACCACAGTTGTCGGTGCAGCCGAATTGCCATAGCCATAATAGATGATGTTCCCGGGGGCGCCTGCAGAGTTGGGAGTGGGACTGCCATCATTGTCAAAATAGTGGGATGAGGAGCTGGTGTGACCGGCCAGTTCCGCATCATATTCCCGTTTATGTCTGATCTGAACCATATATGGCATCATTGTCTGAAGACTGTTTTGGGCGACAGTTGTACTGGTATAAGAGGATGTGGTGGGAACATAGTTTTGAAGACTGCTGTTATAACCCGGATGATCCGTCAATGGCCAGGAGCTGGAAGTCAAAATGAAGGCAGACCAGTTGGCATTTGGGCTGGTAGCCGGATCACCCACATAATTCGGGTTTGCACTGACATTTTTTATGCCTTTCAATCGCTTTCTGGCCTCTTCCATCCCGGCTTCCGCAGCGTAAAACGCCTTTGTGCTGGAAAGATTGTACCCGGAAATTTTTGTATCTGTGGAAGATGTAATAATTCCGCCAATCCCCAACAGGGACAGCAGTGTTAAAAACAGCAGCGCAATGATCAGCGCCGAACCTTTTTCATCTCCAACTGTCATCAGGATTGTTTTCATGGCAAATTCTCTTTGCGATCTTTGCGGTGATAAAAGGATGGGAATTATTTCCACAAGCCTATAGCAAATTTCTGGCCATAATATCGGAACCAATGGTGATGCGATGGTAGCCATCACCCGAGTGGTTGGGATCCTTGCCTTTTGTTCGTGCGGTTATGGAAATTGTGACCCCGACCGTTATGGAATTTTCTAAAATTGGCGTGATACTGAATGTCTGTATATTCTCGGCAAAATCCTGATACGATGCTGACGCAGATATCTTTCGTTTAATCTTTGGATTGGCGGAATTACTGGTGTCCAACGTATAGGTGATATCTTCGTTGCCATCCGTCACATCACCATCGCCATTCAAATCCGCCTGAATCTGAATCTGGGATGTTCCGCAGGTAAGGCCAACAACACTGATGCCTGACGGATTGAATCCGGCCATACGGACATCCCGTGATATCATTTCCATGGCGATACGGGCATTCTGCTGCATATCCGAAACCTGCTCCTGAACCGTATAGGTTGTACTTTGAAAGATATACAGATTGTACAGGAACACACTCAATATTCCGGTTATGGCAATGGCGACCATCAGTTCGATGAGCGTAAAGCCGCCTCCGGCTTTGTGTGTTGACACAAACCGGTTCCGGTTTATGACCTTTTTGAAATGTTGAACCAGTGGTGATTTTTTCAAACGATCCCCCAATTTTGATGGCAGGCAGTTTTTTTATGCCACCATTGAGCGTCAATCAATTTCCGGTTATAATGGTTGACAAGGCAACAAAATGATTGCTGGAGTCTGCCCAGCCCACAATGACGGTCACCGTTTTCATTCCGGAAAGTGGCGTGTCATCCGCGATGTTCCATACCCGTTTCAGGCTGCTGTCGATGGTTGCCGAGCACCCGCTGTTGCAGGTGTCCGTATGATCCGGGCTGGTAAACAGGGCGGTGCTGGCATGAATATTTGTGTCGACATCATTGTTGTCTCCCCCGGCGCTCAACTGTGAATCCGATGGACTGGTGCGATAAAGCATTTTCAAATTTTCCAGAGTATCCTGGGCCATAATGGTCGCCCGGGTAAAACGACTGGCCTGGGCATTGCTCTGTATGACATAGGCGGACATCTGTGACAGGGTGAGCAGGCCGATGGACAGGATGACGATGGCCATCAATACTTCGATAAGGGTAAAGCCTTTATTGGATAAGGGGTCTTCAATCACAATATGCCACCTCACAACGGTCTGCTTGAAGGATGCTTTATGGCTTTGCCGAATAATCAAATTAACGCCAGGGAGGGCTGCTGCCGGAATCATGCTTCAACAGTTTAACCCGGCCGGTCTGTACCACGGTCACAGCCCGCTGCCTGTCTTTCCTGCCGGCAGAAATGTCCTGGGAGGGGATCAGATAAACCGTTCCATTCTGTGTTGCCGTGCCATTTGGTTTAAAAATTTCCCTTGAACTGCCAAGTGTAATGGAAGCAGATATGCCTCCGCCTTCTGTCCCCGTTTCACCGGAAACATAACCAAATTGAATACCTGTTGGCAAATCAACCGTTTTCAGCAGTTCAGCGGTCTCTGCGCCAGATGTGGAAAAATCATTGTCAGTGTCATCATAAATACGGTATCTGTTATTGGCCGTGTCAAAGGTGATGACATAATCGTTTCGTTTGGAAACAGCCTGCATTCGGGCCGACTGCATTTCCGAAACCAGATCCCTGGCGGCCGAATTGACCCGCAATCCGGGAATCCAGCCTACGATATCTGCAAAGGCAATGGCTGCGAGAATGGCAATGATTGAAATGACAATCACAAGTTCGGTTGTTGTAAAACCGGTATTGGTTTTTGATCGCTGCGGCATAACTGGTCCTTATTATTATCGGCATTGCGCGGCAGGAAGGCATGAACAGAACAGCGCTTGAAGACATCGGTGATAATTGACTGCCCAATTTTTATGCAAAAAATATGCTAAATTTTTATTATAGCTTATCAGATAATGATTTTGGAAACTCAGCAGGGAGGGAGTAGAGACGCAATGCATTGCGTCTCTACCAGGCCATTCCTGACCGATAACGCAGCGAAATTATTTTTCTGAATGTCGATATCATAACCATATTCCCTGATAATAAATCAACCCCAAGCATGAGAAAAACATACAAAAAATGGCAAAAATTGTGGCAATTTATGGTAGTCCGAGACGAAAAGGAAATACGGCAACCCTGTTGCGTCATGCGGTCAGGGGAGCTGTGGAGGCCGGGGCGGATGTTGATGAAATTGTTCTGAGGGATTTCAAGATGTCTCCCTGTCTGGAAATTTATGGATGCAAAAAAACCGGAAAATGCGTGATTCAGGATGATTTTCATCCGGTATGTGATCGGATACTGGCTGCAAAAGGCATTATCCTTGCGTCTCCCATCTTTTTTTATACGGTGAGCGCCCACACCAAAATTCTGATGGATCGGTGCCAATCGCTCTGGGTCAAAAAGTACTGGATCGATCAGGTTCCATTTGGCAAACAGGCGTTTGCCAGAAAAGGTTTGTTTCTTTCTGTCGGCGCCACACAGGGGAGAAAACTGTTTGACGGCCCGCTTCTGACCGTCAAATACTTTTTTGACACGCTGGATACGGAACTCTGGCAATCCGTGTGCTGTCGGGGCATTGATTTTGAAGGGGATATTGAAAAATTTCCCGAATGTCTGCTGGAGGCCTATAACGCCGGAAAGGCTCTGGCAGAGGCGCTTTGAGACTGTCTTTTCAAAACTGTTTTATCCCCATCTATGAAAATCAGGCATGTTCGTAGTGACGCCGTAAGGCGTTTACTTTAAATGCCCTTACGGGCACACTACGAACAGAGGGAAGCATTTCCCCGCATGCCATTTTCACGGTAAATGTTCATCCCCGGGAATGAAAATGGTCCGGCCATCGTAGCCCGGCTTTCCAAAGCCAGGATAGAACATTTACCGATTAAACTTTGTGCCTCTGCCCCTTTGCACCTGAATAGCCATTTTCAAGCTAAAGTATGTCTTGACTTTCAACCCATTTATTTGATAGCAGGTTTCACAATTAATTACTTCCCGAGTCCTCTGACCTGTGGCCCAAATCGCTATGGCAGACGGACCTGTAGGGTGTGGTTGGAAACGACCACGCCTCCCATTGCGGAAAGGGGAGCAGAACGCATCCGGATTTCTATAACCGGACTCTGCTGCCTGTTTGCAGAGTCCGGTTTTTTTGTCTGGTCTTCTGCATACAGAGATTGTTTGGCCTTAAGATATTGATTTTTTTTAAAAATTGAAGGGGATGAGATTGACATTTCAGATCATCCCGGATCGATAACGCACCCAAAATCCTTATCTTGAATGCTATTTCAGGTTCCTTTCTGTTGGAATGGTCGGGATGTCAAAAAGGAGGTGATATGCGTACCTGTTTTTCGAAGCTGAGAATTTTTTAAGACCATTCATGACCCCCATTTTGACACAGAAAGGAAAAATATGATGAACAAACCGTTTTTTCGTGCTTTATCCCTGTTTACCTGTATGACAGCCGCCCTGATGCTGACCGTTTGGGTTTCCGAATGCCCGGCTGCGGAATCCAAAGATATCATTCTCTCCACCACAACTTCCACGGTGGATTCCGGCCTTCTGGATGTTCTGGTCCCCATGTTTGAAAAAAAAACCGGCTATCGCGTCAAGACCATTGCGGTTGGAACCGGACAGGCTCTGGCAATGGGTGAAAAAGGTGAGGCCGATGTCCTGCTGGTACATGCCCCGGCTTCGGAACAAAAACTGGTGGATGCCGGTGTGGCCATCAACTATCAGTTGGTCATGCATAACGATTTCATTATTGTCGGTCCGGCNNGGATCGGTTTTTGTTTCCCGGGGGGATGATTCCGGTACACACAAAAAAGAACTCAGCCTCTGGAAAAGCGCCGGCGCTGCGCCGTCAGGCAAACCCTGGTATCAGGAATCCGGCCAGGGAATGGGCGCAACCCTCTTGATGGCATCTGAAAAAGCCGGATACACCCTGACGGACCGGGCAACCTATCTGGCCCAGAAAGCCAATATCAAGCTGGAAATTCTTTCGGAAGGCGACAAACCCCTGTTGAACATCTATCATGTCATGCAGGTAAACCCGGAAAAGTTTTCCAAGGTCAATGCGGCCGGCGGAAAAGCATTTGTCGAATTCATGATCGCACCGGATACCCAGAAAACAATCGGTGAGTTTGGAAAAGACAAATATGGCGCAGCCCTGTTTTTTCCGGATGCGGTGAAATGACCGTTTTTATAGAGGGTCTGCAATCCGCATTTCAAATGCTGGTTTCCCTGGACCCGGATGTTCTGGCCATTACCTGGCGAACCATCCATGTTTCCACGGTTGCCACCTGTATCAGTGTCCTGATCGGCATTCCCATTGGTACGGCTTTGGCCCTGACCCGGTTCAAGGGTCGGGGCCTTTGGGTCAGCCTGATCAATTTCGGCATGGGGCTGCCACCGGTGGTGGTTGGTCTGGCCACCTGGCTGATGCTGACCCGATATGGCCCGCTGGGCATGCTGGGCCTGCTCTATACACCAACCGCCATGATTCTGGCTCAGGCGATCATTGCCAGCCCGATTGTTGCCGGATTCAGCCTGGCGGCCATTCAGTCCGTCAATCCCAAACTACTGCTTCAGATCCGGGCGCTGGGCGCCACCCGGCTGCAATATCTGAGACTGCTTCTCTGGGAGGCCAGACTCGGCATTCTGTCCGCCATCATTGCCGGGTTTGGCGGGGTCATCAGCGAGGTAGGCGCCTCCATGATGGTGGGGGGGAACATCCGGGGCTATACACGGGTGTTGACAACCGCCACAGTACTGGAGGTATCCAAGGGAAAATTTGAACTGGCAACCGCTCTCAGCATCATTTTGCTGGTTCTGACATTTGTGATTGTTTCCCTGCTCAGTTACCTGCAGCAGAGAAAGGCATATCCCGGATGACGGCTGGTTTATCGGTGACCAATCTGAAACTGAATCGTTCCGGCAGGGTGATTCTTGACATTGACGCATTCAACCTGAATTCCGGGGAGGTTCTGGCAGTTGTCGGACCCAATGGGGCGGGCAAGTCGAGCCTGCTTCAGATTTTGGCATTCCTGATTGAACCGGATACCGGAATCATCCGGCTGGATAATGAGATTATCGGCAATGGCAACCGCCTGGCGGCCAGACGAAAACTGGCGATTGTGTTTCAGGAAGCCCTGCTTCTGGATACGACGGTTCAAAAGAATATTGAAATTCCGCTTCGCATTCGAGGCGTTTCCCGGCAGGAATCGGTTGCCCGATCAACCGAATGGATGACCCGCCTGGGCATCACCCGCCTGGCGCGCCAGCGGGCCAGAAGCCTGTCGGGTGGTGAGGCCCAGCGAACCAGCATCGCCAGGGCTCTGGCCATGCAGCCGGAAATTCTGATGATGGACGAGCCATTTGCGGCACTCGATTATCCAACCCGCAAATCCCTCCTGGTTGAACTGGGCAATATTTTGCGTGCATCCGGCATGACAACCCTCTTTGTCACCCACGATTTTTCAGAAATTCCCTATCTTACCGACCAGGTGGCCGTGCTGTATAATGGCAGACTGATCAAACGGGGGCGGGTTTTGGACATTCTGGGGGAATCGGCGGTTTCTGTGAAAAGCTGGGCCCCCTGGGATGATTTATAGCGTTTCCATTGTCATTCCGCCGCATGTATTCCATTTCCCAAACGAAGGTACAGCCATTGTCGAAATATTTTTACTTCTATTTATCTTCCTGATATTATTTATCATTAAATAATTATACGTATGCCATTAAGT
>DFZE01000298.1:1987-2511 GCA_002382065.1 Desulfobacteraceae bacterium UBA4064 | reverse complement strand
AACCCGATTGGAACCACAATAACCCCAAACAAGGAAAAGAAAATCATGTCTCAAAAACTTGACCACCTGAAAATCGAGGACGAACTTTTGAACGTAATTCCGACTTTGCGTTTTCTGTCGGATGCATTGCTGGTAACTGACACTGCCTCAAATCACGGCGCGATTGGACTTGCCTATATTCTGGATACTATGGCTGAAAACTTGTCTGCCTGCTATGTCGCTGAAACGGATGGAGGCGCAGCATGAGCGATGCCATAATCACCATAAAATATGCGATACCAGCACTGAAAAAAATATCGGATTCCCTGGGTGAACCCTCCTCAACCGACCCTGCTATCCTTGAAACGCTGGGGGCCTGTTCCTGGTTGATTGACCTGCTGGTAGCGGAGTTTGAGAGGGTCCGGGATGATTATTACACTGGTTTGGATGCGTAAAAATTGATATGCACATAATTGAACCCGTCCGGCGCGATCTGCCCGGGCGGGTTTTTTATTTCATGGGGTCCCATTTAATCGAAGGGGCTT
>DFZE01000298.1:0-1975 GCA_002382065.1 Desulfobacteraceae bacterium UBA4064 | reverse complement strand
AAAGCTATGCTGATTCTGGAGCCGGGGGCAATGGATAACCAAATGCCTGTATGGATACCAGCGATCAGGGAAAAGGCCGGGATACCGCAGTCGGAATTTAATCGGTTGATTCTGGAAATGGCGCTTGCGTCTGGGATCATCCGGTTAAAGAAGTACCCGTATCCGGCGCAATTGACGAAACAGGAAAAGTCTGAAATGGTGTTCAATGGGGAACATTTTTATAGCGCGGCCACTATTCGGGCGGATGCTGCAGAAAGGATTGCTGCCCTGGCCGAACCGGTTGACCGGATTCAGGTGGAGCCCGTTACAGCCGAAACCGTCCCAGATAATAACCGCATGCCAGTTGAACCGGTTGCAGTCCAAACAGATCAGCCTGACCGGATGCCAGTGGACCCAGAAGAACCTGCCCAGATACAGACAGATGAACCAGTCCGGAAACGAGGTGGGCGGCGACCAGGGGCAGGCAGAAAGGCCGGAATATCGATCATACCGGCGATCCACAAGAGAAGGGCCGTAACTGTCAAGCTGCCGGGTTGGTTGGCTGATTGGTTGTCCGTCAATGGCAGTATGGGAAAAACAATCGAGGCAGCATTGATCGAGTGCCACCATTTGACACCACCAACGTAAGCATGGGCGCAAGGAGAGGTTTTCAGATATGGGCCTATGGGATACCCTGCCCTTTCTTTTTCGGGCATTTTGGCAATCTGGCAATCAGGCAATCAAGGCAAAAAACAGGCAATCAAACGATATTGTTTGACACCACCGGCTGTACCAGATCAGCCACAAGGCAGTTTCAGGGCATGTGCCTTATGTCACCCTGCCCTTTCTGTTTCGGCCTCTTGGCGATCAAACAATCAAACAATGATCAGACAAACAATGTTTTATAACCACCGGCGAAACCCCAAAAGCACATCAAAAACAGCTTGAAAAATGTCAATTTACAAATATCAAAGTTAACAGAATAACCGTTATGCGACACTGGAAATGACGTGATTTTTAAGACGGTTACAAAAATGTCATAAATGACCAACCAGACGGGATAAAATGCCTGTTCTATTTGTTCGGGTTGTGTTATTTGTTCGGCGGAATTTGTTCGCTTTTTGTTCGGTATCTGCCGTTCACCACAAAGGGGGGTGTATGTACCTGCTGAAGAAAATCCTTAATATCGAGCCGGGAGCATTGTCGCAAATCCCGATATCAATATCCAGATTACGGGCTGTTGCTGGTATGGAACCAGAATCTTTTGACCGTGAATTGATCCGGTTATCTGGGTTGAAAATCATCACCATGCAGCGTTTGGAAAATACGACCGGGTTGACTGATACCGACCTGGCCGGAATGCTGATTATTGGGGAGCAGGTTTTTTCCCATGTGGCAGTTCATCCTGATATTCCGGAATCGTTTTTGATCGGGATTCAGGATGTTGAAAAAAGAAGATCACCGGAAAGAGAACGACCGCCAGAACTTGATTTTGAATCAGCATGGGGAGGCGCCAGACGTGGGGCCGGCCGGAAACCAGTACCGGCACATCTGAAACGTGAAAGGTTCAAGATGATCCGATTGCCCATGTGGATTCAGGATTGGCTGAAGGGTCAACCGGATGCCGGGAAANNGAAAGAGAGGGATGACGATGCTATCAGATAATTTCTATTTTGTGGAAAAAGAAGATGTTCCGTTCGCAATCGAAAAACTGACAGGAGATATTTTTCGGATGGATTCACGTAACCTGGAAAAGTGGGTAGAGATCAAGGACCCGGATAGCTGGACCAGAATCCGCTTGAATTCATCCAGTGTTTCCGAATCTGACGCTATGCTGTTGGCGGATGAAATGGAAGAGGATATTGCAGCATTGCGATAGAAAGGAGTAACCATGTTGACAAAGGGTAATATCCAAAAATATCTGTCCGAATTAAACGGATTGTTGAAAGATGAGGGTGTGAAAGGTGAAATTTGTCTATATGGCGGTGCTGTCATG
>DFZE01000219.1:930-8829 GCA_002382065.1 Desulfobacteraceae bacterium UBA4064 | reverse complement strand
CCTCTTTTAACGAGGTCTGAAATTATAACAAATTTCATGCCATGGATTCAGGATATAGATAGTCTTTCGCTAACGCATCAGGAGGGCTTATTCGAAGCCAGCCGTTATGAATACAGCCCTCAATTTGAGTGATATAGGGACGACCAAAACTCATGGAATTGGTGAGCAAAAAAATCACCGGGATAAACCATCCTGGTTTTTGACAACCCTTCCGGGCGAATCTTTTCCTTTGTCGAGGTTATTAATTTTCCGCCTTGATCGGTATCTCCAATTTTTATCCAGTTGAGTCCATTGGGATCGTCCGTAAGGAATGCTTTAATTGGGCGTGGTGATCCCCCGCGTTCAATAACCGTAATGTCGCCAGATCTCACCCACTCCCAGCCATTCGGCAGTTCATAAGGCAGCTCCTCCCGTTTGATCGGCGGCAGGGGTTTAGACTTTTTGATTTTACCTTCTTTCACCAGCCGCTCTTCTTCAGCTTCGATCTCTTTCAGCAATTCCGAAGCGGGCGGATCATTCGGGTCATGTTCCACCAGCTTGCCCTGAATGGCCAGGGTCAAAATCAGTTCGCGCAGCTTGGCGATGCCGTCGGGCGCGGCAAAGGCCGTGTCGAAGTGCTGCTCCAGAAGTCGGGCGGTTTGCTTATTCATCCCCGCCCCCCGGCTCCTGCACTGCCTCGATCTGCTTGAGCATCCGGTCGAAGTCGCTCTCAAACAATCGATCCTGCACGATGCGGTATTTCTCGAATTCGCTTTCGGCGTGAGCCTTGGCAATCTCCGCTGTCACTTTGCCCGCATCCTGCAGGATTTTACGGTCTGTGGCCGCGATGAAGCGGTTCAGGCCGATCTGCGTGGCGGAAGAAACGTATTCGAGGATCTCACGCCAGGCGGAGTCGATGGCGGCGCTGCCCCGGTGGCATTCATCGATGACGATGAGATCGAAAAAGTCGGGACTGAACTGTTTGTAGATGTTTTGTACGTCTTCGGTACCGGTCCTCGCCTGATAAAGCGAGAGGTATATCTCGTAGGATTTGTTGGCCTGGCGTTTCTGGATTTTCGTCATGGCCGGGCCGAACGGCTTGAAGTCGTTGGTCATGGTCTGGTCGATCAGGATGTTACGGTCGGCGAGAAACAGGATGCGCTTTTTCGCCTTGGCCTTCCAAAGCCGCCAGATGATCTGAAAGGCGGTGAAGGTCTTGCCCGTGCCGGTGGCCATGACCAGCAGGATGCGGTTCTGGCCGCGAGCGATCGCCTCGATGGTCTTGTTGATGGCCAGCAGTTGGTAATAGCGCGGATTTTTATCGCTGCCGTCGCTGTAGTAATCCTGGGTGACAAGGGCTGATGGTCGTTCAGACCCCGGTGTGCCGCCCACCATTGCCACAGCGTTTGTGGCGAGGGGAATTCGTTGAGTAAAAGCTCCCGCTCGATGATGCCGTCCGGGGCAATCTGGTTATGAAACAGGAAGCCGTCACCGTTGGAGCTGAACACGAACGGGACCTGCAGCATTTCTGCATAGCCCAGGGCCTGTTGCAGGCCGTCGCCAACCGTATGGTTGTTGTCCTTTGCTTCGATAATGGCGATGGGGATGTTCGGCTTGTAGAACAAACCATGCCTATCCGGTTGCGTCCCAAGACATCCAGTTGACAGGCTGCTGGGAATCGCCGTATGCACGGCAGCGCCTACCTATGCGGGGTGGCACAAATAACACGATCAATAGTCGACCTCCTTGGGAGCTAACCGGATAGGCATGGAACAAACCATAATCGGCAACGCGTGTCAATATAGCAGGTGACATTCCAGGTGGAAAGCGGAAAAATACCGGATTTTTCAGAATTTTCAGATGATAGTACATCCCATATCTATTGCCGACAACTTAAAAAATTGAGTGCCTTCATGGTCATGACGACATCCCCATTCTGATTCAGCACATGGATATCCGAGCGGACCAGTCCCCGGTCCGGTTTTGACCGGGATCGCTTCGCCTCGATCACGGTGACGCACATGGACAGCGTATCACCGGGATAAACCGGTTTGAGCCACCGCAGTTCATCCACACCCGGGGAGCCCAGGCTCGCGTTATGGGACAGAAAATGATCCACAAAAAGCCGCATCATCAATGATGCCGTATGCCAGCCACTGGCGATTAGCCCGCCATAAATGGATTGTCGTCCCGCCTCCGGATCGGTGTGGAAGGGTTGGGGATCAAATCGCTTTGCAAAGGTGATTACCTCATCCGCTTCCACAGAAATCGAGCCAAATTTATGGACGTCGCCTGTCACATAATCCTCAAAATATCGATCTTCAACAGAGGTGGTGAATGTATTGTGATTCATTTTTTTTCCGTTCATTCGTTATTAAATCAAAATGTTAAAAGGTAACTATTCAGGTATTCAGAATTCAGAATAGTTACGTTATGAGAGATATTCAATTAATATTCCTTTTAAAATCCGCCCGATTCCGTTAAATCCGACCCAAAAATCCGGATAATCGGTTGACTCCACGCCCCGATTCCATTAGGAGATAACCTCGCTGATGTTACTGTTTGGGGTCTTGGCGAATGTGTGGAAAATTTCGACCTGTGCAGTTTGCCGTGAGCATTGTGTCAGGGAACCGCAAAAAGCCGCGGCACCCTGACCCACCGGCGTCCCGATAGCCCCCAATGTTTTGAAATCAACTGAAAATAACATGAAAATGAAAACGGTCATCCGGAATCTGTCCGGCATGATGCAAGAATGGCTGTTATGAACCAATCACCTGTCGTATCCCGCAAATCACGTTCCGGCTGGCTGCCATATATTCTTCTGATGATTCCCCCCTTGTGCTGGGCCGGAAATGTTGTGCTGGCCCGTGGCGTGATTCATATCATTCCCCCCATCGGTTTCGCATTCAGGAGATGGACGCTTGCGTTTTTGATCCTGACATCCGTTACCTGGCCGCATGTCCGGAAGGACTGGCCCATCATCATCAAACACTGGAAAGTTCTGGTGGCCCTGTCGCTTGTGGGCGTGACCTGTTTCAATACGCTCTTGTACATGGCGGTTCATACCACCACCGCGATCAACTGCGCGCTGATTCAGACGACCATGCCCGCCTTCATCATTCTGATAACCCTTGTCGCATTTCGGGAAAGTGTGCGGTTTCTGCAGATGGCCGGCGCCATATTGTGTGTGATGGGCGCATCCCTGGTGGTGTTGCGGGGCGATCTGACTACAGCATTGGATATGTCCTTTGCTCAGGGCGATCTGCTGATGCTTCTGGCAGTGATTTGTTACGGCATCTACACGGTTCTGCTGAGAAAAAGACCGGAAATTCATCCGATGAGCTTTCTGACTGTGACATTCTGTGCCGGCGCCATCATGCTGGGGCCGCTGTATCTCTGGGAGATCTGTTTTCGGGAACCGGTTGTGTTCACCCTGGATGTGGCCCTGAGCATTGTTTATGTGGCGGTTTTTCCATCCATTGTCGCCTATTTCTGCTGGAATCGGGGCACCGAAATGATCGGGCCAAACCGTGCCGGATTGTTCATCAACCTGGTGCCGGTGTTCGCATCCATCATGGCAATGGTATGGCTGAATGAATCCCTGAAACTGTTTCATATCATCGGCATGTGCCTGATCGTCGCAGGCATGTCGATGTTCAACCGGTCGTCCGGGAAGCGTTTATGATTTGACAGAATTGGTGATCGGGCAGGATATCGGATTACGCGTTGCTCGATCTGGGGTATTGTCAAGCTTCAATTGCAGTCAACCTGATGATCGCCTGGATTAGTGTTTCAATCATTTCCGTCACGAATATCTTTATGATAGGCAATGCCCCAGGTTCCCGGTCCCATATGTGCTCCGGAAGTAAGGGAGAGCGGATGCAGCACAATGTCAGAATCCGGGCAGCATTTGCGGACCGCCTCCTGAACCACGGATTGCACCCAATCCAGATTGTCCGAGTACTCCAGCATGATCAGCGGTAGCGAGTTGCCCTGACATGCCTGAACAATCCGTTTTAATGCAAACCGGAGTTGGGCTTTTCGGTCCCGAACCATTCCTAACTTTTGGGCACCCAGTTTTGTCGGGCTGATCACGGGCTTGAGATGCAGCAGGTCGCCCCAGAATGCCCCGTTTTTTGACAACCTTCCCCCTGCAGCCAGAAAACGGAGCTGATCCAGAAAGACAAACTCTACACACCGGTCAATTATGTCTCGGGCAAAACGAATCACCTCTTCGGATTTGTCATGATCGGCCATAAAACGGGCCGTGGCCAAAACGATGGTCCCCAAACGTCCGGACGCCGCGCCGGTATCGATCACGGTTAATCGATCTTCCGGATCGTTTTCTGTTTTCCATGCCTTCGCCACATGAAAATTGCCCGTATAAATCGATCCGACAGATAGATAGATCACCTGTTCGAACCGGCTGAGAACACTCTGGTAATGCTGATGCCGCTGGAAAACGGATGCCTGGGCGGTGGAAACCCTGCCCCCGTCATGCATGATCCGGTAAAGATCCGATGGCTCGAAAAGGGTTTCGGGCAGGGATGCGCCTTCTGTCAGGATATAACTGTCAAGCAATGTGATGCCCATTTGTCTGGCAAGGCTTCTCGGAATTGATCCGGCGGCATCCGTCATGATGTGGATGCCGGCATTCCCGGATGGGATGATGGACGGGCTGATGACATCCAGATCGTCATCCGACCATGCGACCAGTTGTCCCATCGAGTTGATCTTTTGTCGGGCGTCATTCCGGTCCGAAGCATGCAGATGAATCTTCAGATACGCCTGATCCCGGGTGATGACAACACTTTCTCCCCATTCAGCAGTTTGAATCGGTGCGTTCTGGTTTCTGGCATTCAACTGAATGACGGCATTGATGCAATGACCATGACAGGGTCCGGAATTGATACCATCAATGATGCGAAGCTGGTTTTCAAATCGTTCCGTCACAGGAACGAATGGCCCGTTCCGGTCGAACAAAGATTCAAAAAATCCCTCAAAAAAAATGAACATGCCCAGGGCTCCGGCGTCAACCACACCGGCATTTTTCAATTCAGGGAGAAGTTCGGGGGTTTGCCGGACAGCACTCTCCAAATGATCGATGATCCGCGTGCAGAAATTGGATGCCATCGGATTTTCCATTGCCAGAATATCGACCAGGGCATCAAGAAGTGTGAGCATGGTGCCCGGCCTTGGGTCAACGACGGACCTCCACGCCGCATTCCGTCCGGAATGCGCGGACCGATGGAGGTCCGATATCCCGGTCAACCGAAGAAATTTGGACAGAAAACAGGCCGCGATGTTTCCGGAATTGCCGCACGCCGCAAACAGCAGCCTTTGGGCCAGATCATCAGAGGCTGTATCGATCTGTCGAAGCGGAGAAAAGCTGACAACCAGATTCCGGCCCGTATCCGCATCCGCCACCGGAAAGACGTTGATACTGTCAAGCATATCCGCCCAGGCTGTCAGGCGTTCGGTACCGGTGATCACGGCCTGATGAATGCGGTTGTCCATGATCAGAATCCCAAAGCCCGGCAGATATCGGCCGGAATGTCATACAGGGTTTCCATATCGGGCAGTTTGACTGCAACCTGTTCCCCCCGCCCTTTGGTGCAGATGATATTATCCGATATGCGGCGAATTTCAAAATCGATCACAATTTTGATGGCGGCATTCATCGCCTTGGCTCTACAGATGAATTCATCTCCGTTTCGCAGGGATTTGATATGTTTTGTGCTGGTCCGAATGACCGGAAAGAGACAGTCGTTTTCCCTGGAATACCGGTACAGGTCTATCCCGCCGGCCCGAAACAATGCAAAACGGGCAATATCGAAATATTTGAGATAATTCCCATGCCAGACGACCCCCATTGGGTCGAGATCATGGAACGGAACATTCAGACGCACTTCATGAATTCTGCCTGCCTGCATTGTGGGGGTATCCTGTCGGTGGCTATTTTGTTAAAATATAGATAATAATCATAAAATTGATGAAAATTGCATCTTTTTACCCAATTATAAATTCAAAAACAATTGAAAAAGAAGTCTGATCGCCAAATAAAAGCATTGATTCTTATTCTGGAGATTGTTTTTGCAATGACAATCAGAAAATCTTATAGTGACGCCGTCATGATTACCCGCAAAACAATCAATCTTATTTTTGTGGTCCTGGTGTGTGCCGGTATTTTCAGTTTCAGCCTTTCCAGAATTTGTCAGGCCGATTCTGACCCGGTCAGCAGCCGTATTTCGGATTCCCAACCTCTGTGGGAAGTCGGACTGTTCAATGTGGTTGCCCGTCTGCCGCATTATCGCGGTTCGGATGAGACCACGACCTATGCCTTTCCATTGCCCTATCTGATATATAGGGGAGATTTTTTTCAGATGAACCGGGATGGTGTGAAAGGCATTTTTTTGAGATCGGAATCGTTTGAACTGGATACCTCCCTGTATGGGAACCCGCCCGTTGATGGAGACAATCAGGCCCGTTCCGGCATGGAAGAGCTGGAACCCACATTTGAAATCGGACCGTCCTTAAAATGGTTTCCATTCGGGCGGCAATCCGATATCACAACATATTTCAAGGCTGCGGTACGCGGCGTGGGTTCCATCGATTTTCCGGGTGATATGGAAATCCGGTATCAGGGGATTCATGGCGAGATCGAGTGGATATCTCAGGTCGTTGCACCGTTCGGGTATCGCGACTGGCTTGTCGGAGTCAGTCTGGGCGCGGATTTTACAAACCGGGAATATAACCGGTATTTTTATGACGTGTCTTCGGAATATGTTCGGAATGACCGACCAGCGTATCAATCTTCAGGCGGATATGGCGGCGCCAAATTTTCCACATATGCCGGGAAAAAAATAACGCCGGATATCACCTGCTGGGCCTGGTTCCGGTGGGAAAATATCGATGATGCCGTGTTTGAGGACAGTCCGCTGGTGCGGGACAAGAACAACTTCAGCATGAGCCTTGCCCTCAGTTGGACGATTGCCCGATCGACACATCAGGTTACAGCTCACATGCTCACCCATGATAACCCATGGTGAACACGAAGGTTTCTGCATCATTGATGAATACCCACAAAAGAAGCTTTGCCATTGTCATTCCGGTGTATAACCATGAGACATCTGTTTACGATGTCGTGACGGCCTCTATGCAGCTCGATTTTCCGGTGGTGGTGGTGGATGACGGCTCAACAGATGCGTCTTATGCCAGAATCAAGGATATCCCGGATATCCGGATATTGCGTCATCCCGTCAATCAGGGAAAAGGGGCGGCCCTTGTGACCGGATTTATGGAAGCATCCCGATTTGCCGACTGGGCGATCACCCTGGATGCGGATGGTCAGCATGATCCACTGGATGCCGTCAACATGATCCGATCGATTCCAACCGAAGAACGCGAACTGATCATCGGTGCCAGGCAGGGCATGGCCGGAGCGAATGTCCCCTGGACAAGCCGGTTTGGGCGGTATTTTTCCAATTTCTGGGTCCGGGTTTCCGGAGGCCCAGTGGTGGCAGATTCCCAGAGCGGATTTCGAATTTATCCCCTGCCGGAAATCATTGATTTGAAAGTGGTGGCCAGACGTTTTCAGTATGAAGTGGAGGTGCTGGTTCTGGCCCATCGGGCCGGGATTCCGGTCAAGGATGTGCCGGTCAGCGTGAATTATGGCGATTCAGGGGTTCGGGTTTCCCATTTTCGTCCCTTTCGCGATTTTATCCGGAATTCTCAAACCTTTTCCCGACTCATTTTCCAGCGAATTTTCACTTCTCAGTTACGTTGACTTCCAGCATTAACAGGTATAGAGATGGACTCCATACATGATTGGCGCCATTCGAGCGAAAATTCATACTCTGCTGATTTGATATAAAATAAATTAGAATTGCTTATCCTACAGACCTCGTTAAAAGAGGGCTG
>DFZE01000219.1:0-863 GCA_002382065.1 Desulfobacteraceae bacterium UBA4064 | reverse complement strand
CATTATGAAAGTTTTAGAGAAAGAGATCTGTCCTATCAATTTAGGAGATGGATAAAAAACTGGAACACAGATTAGATGTACCTATCATCACAATATATCTTATCAAAAATGACAAGTTGGAGGAGAAAAAATGACCCTTTTTATTTATTTTTTTTATGTTGTTATTACTCGATGTTCAAGTTTNNAAAAACTTGATAATCGAGTATTAGTGATAACTTTTTCTTCATGCTCATCCAACATTGAACATATCAAGCCTTCAGATGAGCCTGTCGGAAAACAAAAAACCTATAACGCCCCATTTGAAAAAGTTTGGAGTGCAGCGCAGCGCACTTTATCCGAAAATAACACGTTTAAAATTCTGGATAAGTCATCAGGAATAATGGTAACCGAGCATAGAACGATTGATGCAAATGAATTATCATTGGCTCAGACATATTTCTTAGGAAAAACCTATAAGAGCAACTATACAGTCAATTTTCTTCAAAATGGAACAGATATAACGGATGTGAATGTGAATATACGGTTAGAGGCTGTACAGATTGTTTTATTGGCTCGTGAGGAAAAAAATGAAATTGTAGAGAATTATTTACGTAAAGATTTATTTGATAAAATATCATCAAACCTGAGCTTGGTTGGAACGGCCCCGACTCACGAAACTACGCCTATAAAGAATCAAAATAATATAGAAAAACAAAACATGGTAGAACAGTCCCCTGAAATGACAATCGCTGAGATGCAACAGCGTCTGCTTGATTTGGGATATCAACCCGGACCAGCGGACGGTATTTTGGGAAAACGAACTATTGATGCTTTGAAAAAATATCAGCGTGACAACAACCTTTCTGTTACAGGAAAACTCGATA
>DFZE01000266.1 GCA_002382065.1 Desulfobacteraceae bacterium UBA4064 | reverse complement strand
AAAAACCTAACCGGACATTACTGATATTTTGACAATGCTTCATTAATTTGATAGCCCTCAAACCATGTTTTTGCGAGTTGCTTGATCAGCCTGATCCGAATTTATCCTCATCATGTTGTGAATTGACCTTTCTGAAGAATTGCAGTTCTGTCGTGAACGGTGTTTTCAGGAAGATGTTGCCTGATATGGCTGTATTTTCAACCTTACCCACTAGAAAAGGAGGACTTGATGGCAAAGAAAATCACAATCGTTTTGACCCTGCTGTTGTTTGCACTGACGGCATCTGCACTGGCGGCGGAGCCCAAAAAAGGGGGAACTTTCATTTTTGGCCGTGGTGGTGACAGTGTGGGACTTGATCCGGCCTATGAAACCGATGGCAACTCCTTCATGGTGTGCGACAATGTTCTGGAAGCCCTGGTCGAGTATGCGGACGAATCGACGATCATCGAGCCAGGCCTTGCGGAGTCCTGGGATATTGCTGCCGATGGAAAGACCTACACCTTTCATCTGAAAAAAGGCGTCAAATTTCATGACGGCACACCCTTCAATGCCGATGCGGTTGTTTTTTCACTGGGCCGCCAGATGAAAGAACGGAAGCTGAAGTTTGTTGGAAAAGGCTGGACCATTCCGGCTCAGGAAAGAACGCCGGAATACTGGGTCACCATGGAGATGGACAACACGGTTGACAGTATTGAGGCAGTTGACGACCATACCGTGGTTTTTAAACTGAAACGGGTTGAAGCCCCATTTCTGGCCAACATGGGAATGGATTTTGCCGATATCATCAGCCCGACGGCATTCATGAAAAATCCCAAGGAATTTATTCGAAATCCGGTCGGAACCGGTCCATTCAAATTTGTCAAATGGGTCAAGGATGATCAGATTGTTCTGGAACGAAATACCGAATACCACGGCAAAACTGGCGGTCCCTATCTGGACAAGGTTGTCTTCAGGGCAATTCCGGATAATTCTGTCCGATTCCTTGAACTCAAATCCGGCGGCATTCATATCTGTCAGTTCCCCAATGCGGCTGATATTCCCATGGCAGCCAAAGACCCCAGTCTGTATCTTCCCACCCAGCCCGGCATGAACATCGGTTATCTGTCTTTCAATCACACCAAACCACTCTGGCAGAATGTTCATATGAGAAAAGCCATTGCACTGGCGATCAACAAAAAAGCCATTGTTGACAATATCTATCAGGGAATGGGCCAGGTTGCCAAAAATCCGATTCCACCCACCATGTGGGGATACAACGACGCGATTCAGGATTATGCATTCGATCCCGAAGCGGCCAAAAAAGAGCTGGCCCTGGCGGGTTTTCCCGAAGGAAACGGCCTGCCCGAAATTACGCTCTGGTCCATGCCCGTTGCCAGACCCTACAATCCGGAAGGGTTGAAGGTTGGCGTCGCCATGATTTCGGATTTGGCCAAAGTCGGCATCAAGGCCCGAATTGTCAGTTATGACTGGGGAACCTATCTGAAACGGCAGAAAGAACAGCCCGAAGACATGGATCTCTTCCAGCTCGGATGGACCGGCGACAACGGTGATCCGGACAATTTTCTGGCGGTCCTGTTTGATGGCCTGGCATCTCCCCAGGTTCGCACCCAGTGGAAAAATGAAGAATATCACAATCTGATGCTTCAGGGAAAGCAGACGATCGATCAGGCAAAACGGACCGAAATTTATCAAAAGGCCCTTCAGCTCATTCATGATGAATGTTCGGTTATTTCGATTGCCCATTCGACTGTAATCTGGCCGGCTCTGAAAAATGTCAAAAATTTCAAGCTTCACCCGACCTCATCGGTTCGAATGAAAAATGTCTGGCTGGAATAGACAAGATTGTTTTCATCCTGTCACCCCGAAGTGTTGATACACTTCGGGGCTTTTCCGGCAATACCATAACAACATGATGGCGCAGTCATGGTTTCATTTATACTCAGACGAATTCTGATGCTCTTCCCGACGCTTCTGGGGGTTTCGATCATCGTTTTTCTGATGCTCCATATCACCCCCGGAGATCCGGCGGAGCTGCTTCTCGGGGAGCGGGCCAACGAGCAGGCTCTGACCGAAATGCGGGAGTATCTCGGGCTCAACAGACCCCTGCATGAACAATACGGCCTGTTCCTGAAACGGCTGATCACCCTCGATCTGGGGGAAACCATCCGGACCCGGGAGAAAGTCTGGACCGAAATCGCGCAACGGTTTCCCGCGACCATCGAACTGTCCCTGGCAGCCATGATCATCAGTTGTTTTCTGGGGATCATTTTGGGCGTGGTTTCGGCAACCCGGCAATATTCCATTTTTGATTATCTCAGCATGATTGGCGCCCTGATCGGCGTCAGCATGCCCATTTTTTGGCTGGGTCTGGTGCTGATGCTGATTTTTTCCCTGGTTTTGGGATGGCTTCCCATGTCGGGCAGACTGACCATCGGCGTCGATCTGGAAACCATCACCAATTTTTATGTCATCGATGCCATCCTGACACGGAACTGGACGGCTTTTAAGGATGTGATCTGGCACCTGACCCTTCCGGCCATTACGCTCAGCACCATTCCCATGGCGATTGTGGCCCGGATGACCCGGTCCAGCATGTTGGATGTGCTGCGTCAGGACTATATCAAAACAGCCAAGGCCAAGGGCCTTTCCCATACAACCGTCATTTTCAAGCATGCATTCCGGAATGCCCTGATTCCGGTTGTGACCACCATTGGCCTTCAGTTCGGTATCCTGATGGGCGGCGCAATCCTGACCGAGACCATTTTTGCCTGGCCTGGTGTGGGCAAATGGATGTTTGATGCGGTCATGCAGCGGGATTACATGGTCATTCAGGGCGGGACGATTTTCATCGCCGGGGTTTTTGTCCTGATAAACCTGTCCGTGGATGTGCTTTACGCGGTTATCAACCCCCGTATCAGCGTGAAATAGCCCATGACGACACCACCGAATTGTTCCGGATCCCCGAATGGCGAAGAGAGCCGCCATCCATTTTTTGATCAACTCGATCAGCTCTGGCGAAACAAAACCGCTATCGCAGGTCTGGTAATCGTATTGTCATTCATTCTGATTGCGATTCTGGCGCCGGTTATCAGTCCACATGATCCCGTGGATGCATCCCTTTATGACCAGCTCAAGCCGCCGGTGTGGTATCCGGCCGGAACCTGGAAAAACATTCTGGGAACAGACGATCTGGGTCGGGATATGCTGTCACGGTTGATTCATGGTGCGCGTGTTTCCCTGGTGGTATCTGTTGTCAGTGTGGGGATTGCCTTTGCAGTGGGTGTGATTTTGGGAGCAATTGCCGGTTTCTATAAAGGCTTTCGGGATACCCTGATCATGCGGGTCATGGACATCCTTCTGTCTTTTCCCCATATTTTATTGGCCATTGTGGTGGTGGCCTATCTGGGCCCCAGCTTGCAGAACGCCATGATTGCCATTGGTATCATCTATATTCCCCGTTATGCCAGAATTGTTCGCGCATCTGTTCTGGAAGAATGCGAAAAGGATTATGTTACGGCGGCCCGGGCGATTGGCGCCAGAAACCTGCGTATTATTTTTATTGCCATTCTCCCCAACTGTCTGGGTCCCCTCATTGTTCAGACCACGCTGGGCTTTGCATCCGCAATTCTGGATGCTGCGGCACTCAGTTTTCTGGGGCTTGGAGCCCAACCGCCCACACCGGAATGGGGGGCCATGATCGCATCGGGTCGCTCCATGATTTTACGGGCGTGGTGGGTCATGACCATGCCGGGTATTGCCATTCTGATGGCTGTTCTGGGCTTTAATCTGTTTGGAGACGGGCTGCGCGACGCCCTTGATCCGAGACTGAGAGACTGATCCCCATGACCGCCGAAATCCCCCTGTTAACCGTGTCTCACCTGACAACCTGTTTTTATATCCGGGGTCGGGAAATCCGGGCCGTGGATGACATCAATCTGAACATCCTGCGTGGCCAAACCCTGGGTCTGGTCGGAGAATCCGGCTGCGGCAAGAGTGTAACCGCCCACTCCATCATCCGGCTGATTCCAACGCCGCCAGGCAAAATTACCGCGGGTCGGATTGAATTCGAAGGGACCAACCTTCTGGAATTGTCGGAACGCGAGATGCGGTCCATTCGGGGCAACCGTATTTCCATGATTTTTCAGGAACCCATGACCTCGCTCAATCCGGTTTACACCGTGGGCAATCAGGTTGGTGAAACCATACGGGTCCATCAGAAACTTTCCAAAGCAGAAACCCGGAACCGGGTTATTGACGTGTTTCGGCTGGTCAAAATTCCGGCTCCGGAAAAACGGATACACGATTTTCCCCATCAGATGAGCGGCGGCATGCGTCAACGGGTCATGATTGCCATGGCGCTGGCGTGCAATCCACGCCTGATGATCGCCGATGAGCCCTCAACCGCGCTGGATGTGACCATTCAGGCCCAAATTCTGGATTTGATGAATCAGTTGAAACAGGAAATGGATGCGTCGATTCTTTTCATAACCCATGATCTGGGCGTGATTGCAGAGATGGCTCAGCATGTTGCCGTCATGTATGCCGGTCATGTGGTCGAGTATACGGACGTTGAAACCATTTTTGCAAACCCGAAACATCCCTATACGGTTGGCCTGCTGAATTCCATTCCGGTCCTGGGTCAGAAAATGCTTAAAAAACGGCTTTCCGCAATTCCCGGCATGGTTCCATCACTTTTCAACCTGCCTTCCGGTTGCCGGTTCAGCGACCGGTGCCCGGATGTGTTTGATGACTGCCGGAAAATCGAGCCGGACATGATAACCATTGGTCCCGGCCATATTGCAAGGTGTCTGAAATATGCCTGATGACCGGTCCACACCCATAGTCCAGACAAAAAATCTGGTGAAGCATTACCCCATCCACGGGGGTATCTTCATGAAACAGATTGCCGCGGTGCAGGCGCTTGACGGCGTCAATATCGATATCTTAAAGGGTGAAACCATTGGGCTGGTCGGAGAATCCGGATGCGGCAAATCGACACTGGGGCGCGCCATCCTCCGTATCGAAGAACCCACATCGGGCCAGGTATTTTTTGAAGGGAAGAATATCCTGGAGTACCCGCCAGAAGCGATGCGACAATTGCGAAAACAGATGCAGATCATTTTTCAGGATCCGTTTTCATCCCTGAATCCCAGAAAAACCATTTCCCAGATCATTGGCGAACCCCTTTTGGTGCATGGTGTCAAATCCCGAACTGAACGGGATCATCGGGTCATGGAGCTTCTGAATGTCGTCGGACTTCGGCCGGAGCATATGCGGCGTTATCCCTATCAGTTTTCCGGAGGGCAGCGCCAGCGAATTGGTGTGGGCCGTGCTTTGGCGTTAAATCCCAAACTGATAATCTGTGATGAAGCCGTATCTGCCCTGGATGTATCGATTCAGGCCCAGGTCATCAATTTGCTGAAGGACCTCCAGGAATCGTTTGGCCTCACCTACCTTTTCATTTCCCATGACCTGAGTGTGGTAGAATATATCAGCGACCGGGTGGCTGTCATGTATCTGGGAAAGCTGGTGGAAATTGCGGACAGCCGCTTGCTGTACCAAAACCCCTGTCACCCGTATACCCAGGCCCTTCTGTCCGCATCACCCGTGCCGGATCCGACTGTCAAACGGGATCGGGTCATCCTGAAAGGCGATGTTCCCAGCCCGATTGATCCCCCTTCCGGATGCCGGTTTCATACCCGATGTCTCTACGCCATGGATATCTGTTCCAGACAGGAGCCCGAGATGGAACCCATTGCCGCAGGCCATGAAGCCGCCTGTTTTTTTGCCGGGGAGCTGTCATCCTGAGAAACAGATGCACAGAGCAGGGCCTAACCCCGCCCTGCCGCCATCCCAAAATCATTATCTTGAGTGCGGCCGGGCAAGG
>DFZE01000007.1 GCA_002382065.1 Desulfobacteraceae bacterium UBA4064 | reverse complement strand
TTTTTCCGCCGCCCTGGCGCGCCAGGGCGGCGGAAAAAATCCGTGAGCAGTTTCTGCGTGAAATGAACCCGGATGCAGTGCTGATAACCAGCCATTTCGATGGGTATGGAGATAACGCCGTGACCTCGATCGGGGTATTTGTGCCGGAGCTTCCGGTGGCTGCTGTCGCATACGACCTGATTCCTTATCTGCACCAGACGGAATACTTGTCGGATGCCCCATATCGGAAGTATTACCTGCGCAAAATGCAGGGATTCATTCAGGCTAAACTACTGCTTGCCACTTCTGAGAAGACACGTCAGGAGATAATCACCGTCCTTGGTTACCCTGAAAACAATATCATCTGTGTTTCGGCGCCGACTGGCAGTTGCTCTGAAACAAAGGAAGGTGATGAAGGGAATGATGACGCGTGGGACAATAGCGCCAAACAAATCTTGACGGCCATAGCGTCTCGGTTCTCAAAAAGTATTGAACAAGTATCTCCTGCCTTTCAGCCACATAAAAAACCAAGTCTTGCCTTTGTTTCCCCCCTTCCGCCGGAGCGAAGCTCTATGATGATCGTAATTTTCGGCTTGAATTGGGCGAAAGAGGATGCAAAGAGATCAGGACGCATCATCATCCGGATGTATGCGCAGTACTGTACCGGCAGGTGATTGAGGCCGGAAAATCAGGATTGTACAGGGCTTGGCGCGCCAGAGGCGTAAAACAGGTTTTTATGGTTCATGACCTGTTGCCGATATTACTTCCGGATTGTTTCCCTCCAGATGATACAGCACTTCGCCATACGCGGTGGTTAGAGACCGTTGCTCAAACGGCGGATGAAATTGTTTGTGTCTCCGGGGCTGTGGCTTCAGATGTAACACAGTGGATATCCGCCAACATATCGCCGGATCGGTGTGAAACTATGGATATCAAAGTGTTGCATCATGGCGCCAATATCCAGGATTTCTGTAGCAGACAGATAACGATAAATAAGATCGCCCCGTTAAAGGAGCTTTTGAAGGGGCGCCTGAATTTTCTTATGGTGGGTACAATTGAACCCCGGAAAGGCCATCTTCAAGCTCTGACGGCCTTTGATCTTTTGTGGCGACGTGGTATGGATGTCCATCTGATAATTGTTGGAAAAGAGGGATGGACATCACTGAAAAACAATCAGCGCCGTACGATTCCGGAAATCGTTGAAAGGCTGAATTATCACCCTGAAAAGGAAAGACATCATTCCTGTAATATTTCCTCAGTTTTATAAACCGGAGGACAGCAAAGGGCATGAGGATTGGGTGCATGTTGTTGCAAAGAAGGCGGATGCCGCCATTTGCATTTCCGCTACGGTTGCCGGTGATTTGAAGCAATGGCTTTCCGAACGGTATGCCGTATTGCCTGCCATACACCATTTTCATCTTGGCGCCGATCTCGAGGCGACGGTTCCCACACGAGGGATTCCTGCTGACGGAGTGGCGTTGCTCGATAACATGGGGCGAACCCCCTGCTTTTTGATGGTCGGAACTGTCGAGCCGCGAAAAGGGCATCTTCAGGTGATAGATGCATTTGAGATTTTGTGGTCGAGGGGTCTTGACAGTTGTCTTGTCATTGTGGGAAAAGACGGATGGATGAACGAGGATATTACCACCAGGATTCATTCGCATCCTGCGCTTGGGCAGCGGTTGTTCTGGCTTGAAACCGCCAGCGATGAATTTTTGGGACAGTTGTACGAAAAATCGTCGTGTTTGATTGCGGCAAGTTATGCCGAGGGGTTTGGATTGCCCCTGATAGAAGCCGCTCAGCGCAAGATACCCGTAATTGCCCGTGACATTCCCGTTTTCCGTGAAGTTGCGGGCGATCATGCTTTTTATTTTAATGGCCAGGAAGCCAGAGACCTGGCCGATGCGGTGCAGGACTGGCTGCAGCGATACCAAGAGAATCGTCATCCGACTTCGGATGGCATGTCGTGGCAAACGTGGCGGCAGTGCGTTGAACACCTCAAAGAGATACTGACAGGCCTTGTTTAATGCAAAAAGTATCCATACCAACTCAAAGGGCAGAAAAATGCCATAGAACGACAGGGTATCCGACAAGGCGCATTGCTGACATTCCGTGAGGCGGTGATGGATGTTTTGGAAGCCCGGTTCGGGGCCATTCCCAAATCCGTCAAAAACAGAATTGGCCTGATTGATGACCCGGAGCTATTGAAAATGCTGCATGGAAAGGCCGTCGTTGCCAGCTCTTTGTTTGCTGCGATCAAAGGATTTGAACATGCAGTCGCATGATCACAATTTCAAGAATTTATTTTTGGATTTTCCCAGCGAGGCTTTAACCTGGTTATTGCCTGAGGTGCTGCGGGAATACGGTGAGTTGCGCCATATTGAATTTGTCCGCCAGGAACCCGGAAAAAGGAAGTTAACAGACCGTGGACTTGAATTGGATATGCCGATTCTCTTTACGTTTGATGCCGGACAGATTTTATTGTGGCTGGTGGAATTTCAGGAAGATAAACGTAAGTTTTCGATCTATCGTCTGCTGCGATATGTAACGGATTTGATGGAACGCTATCCTTTGGCGACGGTGATACCGACGGTGCTGTTTACAGAGAGAAGGCGGTGGAAGAAAGATGTGTCGCGTCAATTGCTCAGCCGTTTTGGGGAGAGGGTGTTTTTGCATTTTGAGTTTCAGTTGATTCGCCTTTTTGACTATCAGGCCAGGGACTATTACAATACAGCCAATCCATTGTTAAAGATTTTGCTGCCGAAAATGGATTTCAAAGAAGAAGATCGTCTGGAAGTGATCCGACAGGCATACAAAGGGCTCTACGAACTTGTTGCGCCGATGGTTTTTGACAAGTATCTTGATTTTATTGACATATATGCCGGGATTGCCGAAGATGAAAAAGAGACCATTTATTGCGATTTAAGAGAACATAAGGAGACGGCCATGCTTGCGCAATATATTAAAAGCAAGGGATTTGAAGAGGGAATGCGGCAAGGCAGACATGGTTTGCTTGAACGGATACTGGTCAGCCGATTTGGCATTTTGCCAGACTGGGCGAGGCGAAAGCTTGATTCAGCTTCTCCGGAGCAACTGGAGCAATGGGCTGATTGCGTGCTGAAGGCAGAATCCATTCGGGATATTTTGTCGGAATAGGGTACGGCTCTCTTTGCGCCAGTTTACCCAGGGCGCCATCACACGCGCGGAACTGCTCAAACGCCTGCAGGCGTCATTGCTTCATGAAGGCTATGATCCGGCGCCGCAACTGGAATGCCCGGCGGCGTGGAAGAAAAAGAAGGTGCTGCCATAACGAATTCAAGAGACAGAATAATGCCCTCAAACAGCGAACAAACAGATACAGACTCACCGTGGAAAGAAATACTGGAGCGGTACTTTGCGAAATTTGCCGAGTTTTTCTTCCCGGATATGTTTCTGGTGATAGACTGGGCGAAGGGCCATGAATTTTTAGACAAAGAACTTCAACAGATATTTCCTGATGCGGCAACAGGCCGCCGCACCGTTGATAAACTGGTCAAAGTCTGGCTGAAAGACGGTACCGAAATCTGGACGGTCGTTCATGTAGAAATCCAGGGGAAAGCGGATCCGGGTTTTGCCAGACGGATGTACATGTACAATTACCGATTGTTTGACAAGCATGACCGGAAAATCATCAGCCTGGCGGTGCTGACGGACAGCCGCAAAAACTGGAGACCCGACCGCTATGGATATGAATTGTGCGGCTGCAAGGTGGAACTGGTATTTCCTGTGGCGAAATTGCTGGATTATCGGGAAAGCTGGGATGGTCTGGAAAAAAGCGACAATCCGTTTTCAGTGGCGGTGATGGCGCATCTGAAGCACCTTGAGACCCGCAGGGATATGGACAACCGGCTGAAATGGAAGTTGTCACTGGTCAAGATGCTTTACCAGCGGGGATACCGGCGGGAGGATATCCTGGAGCTGTTCCGATTCATAGACTGGATACTGAGGCTTCCGGAAGACATGGAAGAACGCTTTTCCGATGAGATTTATCGGTATGAGGAGGACATGAGAATGCCATACGTTACGTCNNGCAGGGCATCCGACGAGGGGCATTGCTGACATTTCGTGAGGCGGTGATGAATGTTTTGGAAGCCCGGTTCGGGGTCATTCCCAAATCCGTCAAAAACAGAATTGGCCTGATTGATGACCCGGAGCTATTGAAAATGCTGCATGGAAAGGCCGTTGTTGCTAACTCTTTGAAGGATTTTAAAGAAATTCTGGGTGGCGCCGGGTTGAAGGCCAATGCATGAGTTTCGCCGCTTTATGATCGGGATCGGAGGCGGCAGGAACTGCCATGACCGTCTGTGAGAGCATCAAATACTGCATTGGAGGCTATAATGGACAGTGTGAGTGTCAATAAAGTAATAGATGAGTATCAACATTTATCGATCGAAGACATGGAATACGTGGCATCCATCATTCAAAAACAATTAATTGCGTTGAAACGGGAGAATTTGGCGGCCAGGGTTCAGGAAGCCAAGAGTAACTACGTCCAAGGGCTTACCAAATCCGGTAGCTTGAAAGAATTAATGGAGGATTTGGAGAGTGATTGAAGTCGTTTGGGATACAGGTTTCAAAAGATCCTATCGGAAAAAAATAAGGCGACTGCCATCTCTCCAGGATCGATTCAGGAATCAAATGAAATTGTTCATAGATGACCCCTTTAACAGTCGATTCGGTACCCTGCCGGATTGGGCGAAGCGAAAGCTTGATTCAGCTTCGCCGGAGCAACTGGAGCAATGGGCTGATTGCGTGCTGAAGGCAGAATCCATTCGGGATATTTTGTCGGAATAAGGTACGGCTCTCTTTGCGCCAGTTTACCCAGGGCGCCATCACCCGCGCGGAACTGCTCAAACGCCTGTAGGCGTCATTGCGTCATGAAGGCTATGATCCGGCGCCGCAACTGGAATGCCCGGCGGCGTGGAAGAGAAAAAAGGTACTGGCGTAGAAGTGGGCGCCGTCACGACCGCTTACACCATTGCCAATTTCCAGGAATAGCCCATGTTTTGGCGATGATGTCATCCGGGTTTCGGATGCTTCCGGCGTTTGAACCATGTCCAGGCAGTCCATGTTGTCCACTGCATATTTATGATTTGCCGATGCTGAAAAGGCGGGCCTTGTTGCCTCCTTGACCGAGTTAAAAAAGACCATACTGGCACTGGTCAAAAAGTGAAATGATCCCTGGAGAAATGTGGGGAAAACTTTACGCCATTGTGTGTTATCCTGTATGATATGAACATGATAAGGGGTGTCGGTTGGGCGACACCTGTTCAGATGGTAGAAAATATCTGATGGTGATCAGTCACGTTATTGAGAAAAGGAGACATCATGGCCAATATATCCCTTGCAACGCAGCATCCGGACTTTTTATGAAGCCGTCAGATTTTGTGGTCGCGATGTCTTGACAGTTGTCTTGTCATTGTGGGAAAAGACG
>DFZE01000146.1 GCA_002382065.1 Desulfobacteraceae bacterium UBA4064 | reverse complement strand
CTGACTGCATGGTCGTCGTGCCTTCGGCCTGCTGCCCGCTTCGCAATTGAACCCCATGAATCTGATTTTTTCAGCCACGGTCTCTTTTCCTTTGGGGCTGTATCACCATTTCCGATTCAAGTGATATACCACAACTGATATAACAATCGGCAGATTGTCGTCAAACAGGTCCCGGTTTTCTATCCACTTGACCCAAGTTCGCCAATTTTGCCCATTCGGAGACGATTTGGGTCGGTTTTGAGGGATTTTTTCCAATAACCGTCTGAAATAACAATAGCCTGTCGTTAAAATCAAAATGTAGTGACCCATATAATTATTATATTGACAATTCATAGTTGTTCGCCTAAAAACGAGGGATATGATTTTATAACGACTTAACATCTTGTTTCAAATAGCAAAAACGTGAAATTGCAAAATGTGTAGTGACCATAATTTTTAACGAACCCCCTCTGGCTATAGGTTTTTTCTAAAAATTGGCGAACTTGGGTTGAACCATTTCTGAACCATGTATTTCAGAACCTGAAGCCGGGTCGGTTTATCCAGTCCGTCCCCCATCCCATAATGTTATTGAAAAAAACATCATGGGGGGGGGATGAGATGTCGGTATCTATTTGCATAGCTTTTCAGATAATAATTTTGGGAAGGCGGCAGGGTGCAGGGGGATAGGCATTTAGCGGCTGACGCCTTGAAAAACCCTCGGCCATCCCCGACCGATAATGCACCCAAAATCTTTATTTGGAAAGCTATAGCTCCGGAATCGGTAACTTGGCGGAATATCAGATGACTTTTATCATAATCCGGGGATTCAATTCCGTCAACATCAGGTTTTCTGTTGGCGGGAAAAGGAAACGATCATGAAAATACTGGGTGTCAAATTCAAGAACATCAACACATTGACCGGGGAATGGGAAATCCGTTTTGACCAGTCTCCCATTGCAGATACCCGTCTGTTTGCCATTGTCGGTCCCAATGGTTCGGGCAAATCCTCCATTCTGGACGCAATCACCCTGGGGCTGTATGGTGAAACAGCCCGTCTTAAAAACCCCGAATATAGCCGGTTGACCGGTTCCGGGACCGAATCGCGCGCAGAGGTGACATTTTCGGTAATGGACCATCTGTATTGCAGCCAATGGGTTGTGAAACAGAACGGTCACAAACCGGAATCTCCCGACATGTCGCTTTATTCCCTGAATGGTGAAAAAAAACTGCTGGAAAATCGGCCAATTCCGGTTCGAACCCGTATCGAGGCGGTAACCGGGCTTGATTTCAAACGGTTCTGCCGATCCATTCTGCTGGCCCAGGGTGAGTGTTCCGCATTTCTGAATGCCCTGGAAAATGAGCGGACTGAAATTCTGGAAAAAATCATCGGCCCGGAAATGCGTCAGGAACTGGCGGAATCCATCCGGTCCCGGGTCGCGGTTGAAACCGAACGGCTGCATCAACTCCAGGAAGAAGCGGCCGGTTTTCAGACACCGGAAAAAGCCCGTGTGGATGACATCCGGCAATCCATCGAACAGGCACGGGAGGATGCCCGGGGAATCGGACGGAATCTGGACATTTTGCAGGCTCAGGAACGCTGGACGGAACGGATGGCCCGGGAACCCGATGCCGAAAAGAACGCTGCAGAGGCACTTCGGGTGGCGGAAATCCGCCTGGCCGAACTTCAGAACAGCCGGGATCAGTTGGAACAGGCAAAGCCGGCAGGATTGTTTCAGAAGGCCCTGGCCCAAGTTGAGACACTGCGCGCAAATGCCGATGCAATCCGGACAGAAATCGATCATCTGAAAGCGGATCTTCCGGCCCGTGAAAACCAGCTCCAGGATATTGAGGCCAGGCGTGACGAAGTTGACAGACAGCATCGATCCGTCAAAGATATTCTGGATGCACGAATCCGGGATTTTCAGGAGGCTGAAACCCTGGATCGCGATATCTCTGCCATGGAACAGGCGTTTATGGATAAAACCTCCCGCCTGGAAGCCGGCATGAAAACGCAGCAGGATACATCCCGAATCCGCTCGGAGCTGGAAGAACAGGAAAAAATTCTGAACAAACGGTTTCAGGAACTTCAAGAGTGGATCGAAGCCCATGCAGCGGATGAGGGCCTGGCAGCGGCAATTCCGGATATGGAATCACATGTGGCCCAGCTTGCCACAATCCGGCAGCAGATGGAAACCTGCCGGACCGAAAGGGAGCAGGCGGCAAAGGCGGAAAGCCGTTCGGCCAGAGTGCTGGAACGTGCGGAGAAATCGGCCCGGAAGGCCCGGGAAAAAGTCGCACACCTGCAGGCGCGCAAAACCGATCGGGATAGCCGTCTTCAGGCCATTTTCGGCGGAAAAACAGAAAGCGGTTTAAAAACAGATATCGATGACGGCATAAAAAAACTGGCAGCGTGCAAGGAACTGAAACGTATCGGCAAAAAAAGTGGCGCTTTCAAAACGGTCCGGTACGAACTGGCCCAAAGCCGGCTTGAAATAAAAACCCTGACCGAATCCATTGCTCAGGAGCAGTCCCGGTTGCAGGCACTGGATGGCGAGATCCGGAAGCGGGATGCCATCCGCCGGTTCGAAGCCGACAGGGGAAACCTGCTGGAACCGGAAGCTCCCTGTCCCCTTTGCGGAGCAACCGTTCACCCATTTCTGGATGATGGCATCATCGATTTCAGCGAACTGGATCGAATCGTTCTGGAGCGGCGGGAGAAAATCCGGGCGCTGCAGGCCGAACGCGATTCCCTGAAAACCCGGGAGACCGGGATTCTGGAACGGGTCAAAATCCGCAATGACCTGCAGCAGACATGGGACAGTCAGTGCGCCCTGGCGGGTAGTGCTTGGAATTTTGGAGAAACCGGTGCGCTGCCGGATCATGTCCGGGCAATCCGGCAGGACATCCGGAATGTCCGGTCCCGATTGCGGTCTGCCTGGTGGCTGGGATGGCGGGTGACATGGACGGACCGGTCCCTGGGACGGAAACGGGATACGCTGTCCAGATGCGAAAATTTGCTGAAAACGTCCCGGATCGCGCATGAAACCCCTGAAGAGACGCTTCACCGGATCGACCGGGACCTGGCCCGGCTGGGCGAGACGGATGAAAAAACCCGCGCCGCCCTGATTGATGGCCTGAAAAAATGGCAGGAACAGGCGCCGAATCCGGGTGATGAAAATACAATGCTGACACATCTGACCGATAGGTCTGCGGTGTATCGCCAAAACCGTCGGGAACTGGCGGCGGCACAGAACGACCTGCAGTCGATCCGGTCCCGGCAACAGGCGGTTTCTGATACATTGCAGCAGACTGAAAAATCGTCACAACACCTGTCCGCCGAAATTGAAGACCTTCAATCGCGGCTGAATGCCCTCAAGGCCGATCGCGGTTCCCGGTTCGGCGCACTGGACCCGGCCCGCGAACATCAGACACTGAAAAACGAGATACAGGGACTGGCTGCCGAAGAACGGTCTCTGTCCGCTGAAAGCGACCGCCTTCACCAGAACCTTGCAACAGATCGGGAAACGCTGAAGCGGATGGTCGATCAGGAACTGGAAATCCGTAACACTGCGGCGGCTGCGGAGAAAGACCTTCTGGAACAGGCCCGCACCGAAGGTTTTGATACATTGAAAGCCATTCAGGACGGGCTGTCGATCCTGGCGCGCGAGCCGGACATCCTGAGCCGTCTGGCCGATGCCGAAGGCGCAGTGAAAACGGCCCTGGAATCCGTGGAATCGCTTCGGCCTGAACACCCCGTAACCGATTCTCCCGAGACGCTCCGGTGGAAAATTTCGGATGCCATCAAACGCCAAAAAGAACTGGAGCAGGATATTGACAACCAGAAACGCACCCTGGAGACATATCGCCAGGCGGATATTGAATATCGCGAACTGCTGCATGCCATTGCCGTTCAGGAAAAGGTGTTTGCAGAGGCCGTGGCAGCCCATCGCAGCATTGACGGGCAAGGGAAGGGCCAAGAAAAGCTGCAGCATCTCCTGTTGAATCAGCTTCTGGAAAAAGCCAACCGGCACTTGGGTACGCTGGCCAACCATCGCTATTTGCTGAAGCCGGCCGGTCCGGATGACCTGGGCCTGTATGTTGAAGACACCATTCAGTCCGGGATCCTCAGATCTGTAAAAACGCTTTCCGGCGGGGAATCTTTCATCGTCAGCCTGTGTCTGGCTCTGGGGCTTTCGGATATGGCCGCAAACCATCGCCGGATCGATTCCCTGTTTCTGGATGAGGGTTTTGGCAAACTGGATGACGAGATGCTTTACAAGGTTATCGCCACCCTCAAATCCCTGCGGGCCAACGGCAGGATGGTTGGCATTGTATCCCATGTCAGGCGCCTGGCCGATGAAATTCCGACCCAGATCCGTCTGGAAAAGGGGGCTGACGGATCCAGCAAAATCATGGTTGTGGCATAACCGTCAATCACATTCATCCGGCTTGATGTGCCGCAGTTGTTTGAGTTTTCC
>DFZE01000111.1:4198-4434 GCA_002382065.1 Desulfobacteraceae bacterium UBA4064 | reverse complement strand
GTATCGTATTTCTCCAGTTCGTAGGGAATTGGCGGCCGTGGGCCAACCAGGGACATATCTCCGGCCAGCACATTGAAGAACTGGGGGATTTCATCCAGACTGGTGCGGCGTATGAATCGCCCCACGGCAGTGACCCGCGGGTCATTCTGAATTTTGAAACACGTGTTGTCTGATGGCTGCGCCATAGCGCAGGTAATCAGTTTTTGAACAAATTCCTTGTGGATTGTCGGATCGTT
>DFZE01000111.1:0-4121 GCA_002382065.1 Desulfobacteraceae bacterium UBA4064 | reverse complement strand
CGTTTTACCTTGAGGTCGAAACTGCGATAGTGTTGCTCCTGGTGAAGATCGGGATAGAGTGTCTGATCGGATGGCAGGCAGGCATCACCGACATCACAACCCTCCGGGAAAACGTGCAGACTGACAGCTATCTGATCCAGATCCCCGGGACTGAGTGTTGCGCCAAGATCGGAATGAACCCGTTGTGAAACCAGGTCACGCGCCTGGATAATGTCCTGGCCACACAGTTCGGAGAAAATGACGCCGATGACGGCATCCTGAACATACCATCCCTTCTTGTCTATGTCCCGCGAACTCTCTGCCAGGGCTTGGGCTATCTTCTCCTTCAGGGCATTACCCGTGCCGTTGTATGCAATTTTTTTGATATCCAGAAGCATGAGCAAAAAGGGGCGGCGGGTACGTTCTGTGCGTTTTCGCTCCCATTCCAGGATCTGTTTGAAAAGGGGTTCTGAACACAGCCCGTTTGGATCGGTGAATCCGGATGCATGATTGAAGGTTTGCACCCGGGGCGTACGCCATCTATTGATCATATCGGTTAAATTCATGGTGCCTCCACTTTGATATTACAGAGGATATGCCGCGATGGCTGCTGTTACTGTCATTCCGGCATGCATTCAGGTCGATACCGCGAAAGTGGGTGAGCAGCGTTGGGAGCGTGTACAACGTACATCGAATTGCGGCACAGCAAAGCCGACAAGGATATCAGCTTGAAAACTATGGAACAGGATTGGTAACGGGCAACGGTGGGGGTGATGAAAACCGGAAAATACCCTGCTTGCATTACCCTTTGGGTAGGCTACCGCCATTGGCTGTCGTTGTCAGCCGGGTGGAAAAAAAGATGTCATGATGAAGGTTGTTCGAAAAAGCGACCATGTGTTTCAGCAAGGTGCTGATCGGTCACATCCTGTCGTTGACTCATAATATGAGTAATTCGCGGCAAAATGTAAGGGGGATTTTTTTGATTTTCTGATGGGTAGATTCATACCCATTTTCTCCGGCATGCTGCCAGGTACTATAGACNNNCGCAACGAAATTCAGGCCATGATCATCGATCCGGCCATGTTCAGAATACAGAATGTTGAATTTTGAATGGCGGTTGCGCTTCGCGCGTTTATTAAAAAATGATTCATTTCCTTAATTCGACATTCGACATTCAACATTCAAAACTTTACATTGACAATAGGGGCACAAATGTGACGCTTCCGCCCGCTATCTGAAAATTATAAGATGTTGCTTGGATTCTTGAAACGTGCGATCTTCGAATACTTGAGACTGCTCACGAATTTCGTGCAATATGTTCTTATACCGCTGGGGTTCTGCTATAGTAACAATTATTACCCCTTTTTGTGATAATTGCTTTTTGCAAGTTTGCAGTAATTTTTGACGATCACCTTTGGTGAGATAATAAATTGATTCAGAAAACAGGATGACATTGTAGACGTCTTCATATTTGTAACTTAAAATATCCGCAGCAATGAATTTCATTTTACTTTTCGCATGTTTGCGTGCTTCTTCAATAGCCACTGTAGAAATATCAATACCCAAAATTGATTCATAACAATCTTCGGGTAATACTTGGCATAACCTGGCAGCGCCACACCCCAGAATCAAGATTTTCCCTTTGCCGGCTTTGCATTCTATAATCGTTGATAGCTCATCACCAGGTTTGCGGTCAAAATGCCACTCCCCACTGGTAAATTTTTCATTAAAGCATATCTTTTTGATGTGGGGACTTCCATAACGGGTAAGGAAATAATGGAAGCCCCTTATTCTGCTAACACGCTGAAATATTGGTGCGAATAGTTTCATTCCAGTTGAACTCCCATATTGAAAAAATTGCTAAAGCCCAAGGCATTATCATCCGCTGGCGGCCTTCCATTGATGGGGGAACAGATGGTGTACTAAAAGTGAATAAGATTCTTCACTGCTTTTACAGTTTTTTGTCCGGTTTCCAACCAATTGTACATACCTTCCAACTTGGCTTTAAAAAAAGTCATATCGTCAGCGTCATTCACGGGCAGTCTTTTGAGTCTCATATTGTCATCACCATAAGTCACAGTCCCAATCATGGTGTTGACGCCATATTGATAACCACAGCTTTGAAGCGAGGTATTAAGGCGTTTACAAAATGAATGATCAGCAGATGGGTATGCGTAAGGATACGCAAATTCATGTACTGGGTGACCCAGTTGATTTTCCAGGCAGCGTCGGGAGTCTAATAATTCTTTTTCGATGTCTGGCCAACTCAGATCATGAAGTTGAACATGATTGGCTGTGTGTGTGCCCAAAAAAATTCCCTGGTCGTATAATTCCAGGACTTGTCGCCAAGTCAGACACTTTCGTCCCTTAAAAATTTTTGATTGTTTGCCAATGAAGGACGTGGGGAGATAAACGGTAGCGCTCATGTCCAATTCTGCCAAAATCGGCCATGCATTTGTCAAGAAATCCGCATAGCCGTCGTCGAATGTCAATACGACTTTCCGGTTCTGATCTGATCCAATCTGATTCGTGTTGTTTATTTTTAGGTATTTAAGGCCTTCTGCAAGGTTTACTGTGGCATATCCGTGCTCCTTAAGCCAGAACATCTGTTCTCGAAACCGGGCTATCGATGTGTTCAGCCGATAATAACCATGGACACCGTTTTCCGGATCGTCTGAAATGCTGTGATACATCAAAATAGGGAGGAAAGGTTTGCGAGCCCATTGATGACTCAAAAATGGGACCAGCCCATAAAGTGTAATCAGTCTATCCAAGCGAAACGAATTGAGCATGTGAAAGCTTCCTTAAAAGTAACTACTCAGGTATTCTGACTCCTGGATACCTGAGTGGATACGGGCACGCTCACGGTAAGGACATTCCAGGTTATTGCGCAATTACCAAATAAGCGAAAAGAGGGTGAAAATTTTATTGTATAGTGATTTATTTTTTTTCCAGTTTTTTTCTAACACAAACTTTAATGCTTTCTGAGATAGATGCCTCATCTTCACCTTATCTCCGGCTGTTCTTCGTATCGCATCGGCCAGGGCGATCTCATCCTGCGGGTTGAAGAAGACGACAATGGAATCGTTAAAAAAAAACCTGTCAATTCTGGTACCTGAAATAATGATCGGTATTCCGCAGGCCATGAACTCCAGGCTTTTGGTACTGAAAGCTTCATTGCCAAATCCATCGGATCGTTTCGGTATAATGCCTAAATCAGCATTGGCCATGATTTTGGAAATCTCATCAATGGACTGTTCAGGGTATAAAAAAACACAGTCGGACAAGTTCAGTTGATGGATTAATACCTCCAGTTCCGGTTTGGCCGGGCCTGTTCCATAGATGTGAAATTCGGCGTTTGGCAATTCATCTTTGACCCGGGCAAATGCTTTGACCCCCAAATCCAGTCCCTGATGATAATTCATGGAGCCGGGATACATCATGACGAACTTGCCATCGTTTCGTTTTGCCGATTCCGGCAGTGGTTTGAACAATCGCAGATCCGGATAATTCATGATGGTTGTGCATTTTTTTTCAGAAACAGACCGACTCACCAACCTGTCCCGCCAGATATCGTTGGCCACAATCACATGATCCGCAAATGTGCAGGATAACCGCTCGATGGCCAGCAGGCAGCGAAATACAAAGGAATTCTCTTTAGCGCTAAATTTGCCGGCAAACAGTTCCGGCAGAATATCGTGAATATCCAGAATAATCCTGGCGCCCATAATCTTTGGCAGCCAAGCGGCAAACACCAAAAAATCCGGCACATTGTGAATATGAAGCACATCGTAGGGCCGGCGCAGATGCCGGATGGAGATCAAAAGAGAAGACCGAACCAGGAAAAGTAGAATCTTAAGCAAATAGCTGAGACCATTTTTTTCATTCACGGTACGCTGCTGCAGGCGGAATATCCAGATGCCATTTCGCCTGGCATTTACGCACTCTCCTCTGCGCCGCAGAGCAATGACTTCGACATCGGCGCCCTGCTCGGCCAATGTTTCGACATAGCGGATGACCCGGTTGTCGTTTTCGTAAAAGGTGTAGGCTAAGTGAAGGACGTGGTTAGTCATAGTTTGGTTTTCACGCTATATTGTTCAATACAACCACTCAGGAATTTAGAATCACCTCTTGTTGAGAAC
>DFZE01000169.1 GCA_002382065.1 Desulfobacteraceae bacterium UBA4064 | reverse complement strand
AAAAACTTGAACATCGAGTAATAAAGATTATTTTCCGGTTCCACCATCATCCGTCCACACCGGCGTCAATGCCTACATAGTGCATTCGGTCCCATCTGGTTATCGATGATCCAATCTGAATCGTACCGGCCGGAAAGGGGAAATTCGGGTTTACTCACAAGACTTTGGATATCGGTCATGGTATCCCTTTCCTGTCACTTTTAATTATTTCCATCATTCTGACTACTTGAGTTCAAACTCAAAGGTGCTCACAACCCGAATTTTCTTTCCGGGTGTGCTTGTCGGGCTGTAGGGCGCAGATTCATCGTTGCCATCGGTGCCAAAAATCTGGATGGCGCCCTGGTTGGCCGAGCGTATTTTGCCGACCCGGACGCCGGAGTCGGAAGCAAATTGCTGTGCCGTCAACCTGGCATTTTTTGTCGCCTCTGCAAGCAGTTCCGGCCGGATGGCGTTGAATGTGGTGACAACATACCGGGGATTGGCCGTGCCGCTTTCCCACTCGCCATCGAGCAGCACACCGGCTTTCAGCAATTCCTCTGTCACGCCCAGCGCCCGGGTCACCAGATCGACGTTGGGGGTGGTGACAACCAGTGAGCTTGTCACAACATATCGAAACTGCTCCACTCCCTGGTTTTGACCATAATCACGGGCGAGCTTGTCGATGGTGCGTGTCGGCTGGCGGCTGATTTCCGCTTCCTTGAAGCCCTGCTTCATGAGAAATGCCAGCGCGGTTTCCCGATCGGCACTGATCTCGGCGTGTGCATTTTTGAGGTCTTCGCCGGCCCGCCGGAAACGAAGGGCCCATATTGCCTGATCCGCCTTGACTTCCTTTTCCACAAGGCCCTTGACCGTGACGGTCCGGGTATCCGACCGGAATCGTGTGCCACCCTTTCCGATGAAATATCCGCCAACTGAAAATCCCAGGAACAGGCAAACACCGACAATGATTGCCGCCGGAATGATGTTTCGATTCTCACCTGATGTCATGGCATGATCCCCTTTTGTTTGTTTTTCCGATTAACCCAGTGGTTAATTTGACTGTGCGACTTTTTCTGTTCACCCGAAACTGCCACAAGACGCCGATGGATTGCTTCAGTTACAACATCTCTGCCGATGCTGAAAAAATGGTCAGTTTGACTGCTTCGCCGATCCGTTCGATTTTGGGTTTTTTACCGGACAGAGTTTCACTGTCCCGCACCAGATTCAAAAATCCCTCTCCACGCGCTTCCATGAAACTGGTTCCGGTAATCGGGCTGGGAAAATCGCGCATGAACCCGGCCAGAAACTGATTCCGACGGATGGGCTGGCATCCGGCATACAATGATTCGACAGTCAGGGTGTTGTGCAGCCCTCCCGGATTCTGGATTTCGATTTGCTCCGGAAAGATGCGGATGATGATTTGCGAGCCGGTGAGCTCGTAGTCCCGATGGACCACGGCATTGACAACAGCCTCCTGCAATGCGGTATCGACGTACGAAGGCATATCTTTCCGTCCCATCGCTTCCTTTCGGGACACGGTGGCAATAAGTGGCGATGATTTGAAATATTGAAGAACCCGCACGATCTGCTCGGGTAATGGGCCGCTAAAGCGTTTGGTATCTGCGGTTTCTCCGTCGGCTATGGAATGCCGGTAGGCAGCGATATCCATCACCGCGCCATTCAGATAGTGATCCGGTTGTTCCGAGAACAGCAGAATGCCCAGATTGGTGGGGATAACCCGGTCATCCATTGTCACAGCCAGTTTCAAATTGATCAGCAGCCGCTCCAGTGTCAGTCCTTCCGACTCGAACGATCGATGGAAGCGCCTCTGGTAGTAGGCCTGTATCCGGTCCCGGTCAATGACCGACAGGGTCGCCCCCAACGCCGGACGCTCCTCGAATGGAATCAGCAGATTTCTGGATGCCAGTAGCCGCCCGAGTTGTTCCGGAGGAATCGGATGTCGGTGGCTTCCGATTCGTTTGAGAAAACGGCCATCTGTTGTCTGATGCACATAATATCTGGATTTGGGAATATCCACCTTGAGGCAGAGCTTGATTACCTGATTTTCATCGGGCAGATGGAGCCAGTTCAGAATGGGTTCAATCAGTGGCCGGCAATTATGGAGTTCCACATTGACGATCATCTGCTCCAGAATATCCCGTTTATCGTTTGGAATGCCGACGATGGCGCCATCTTTTCGAATACCAAAAATCACGACACCCCCTTCGGTATTGGCCATGGAACTGAAAATTTCCTCCAGTTCCATCGCGGCTTGCTCGCCGTCAACAAATAGGAGCTGATTTCCACGGAAAACAACCTCCTTCAAATCCAGAAAAGTACCCTCACCGGCAGCAATTATACCGAGCAGCAAATGGATGTTTTCATGCATAATATAACTATCTTCCATGCCTATCCGGATAACTCCCAAAGTGGCGGATATGCGATCGCACAGTTAGGCGTACATTGGGTGACTACTACAAAAAAAGTATTACTTCAACAACTTATGCAAAACACCGTTAAGACTATTTACCTTGATCTATGTGCCTTGGGAGACAACCGGATAGGCATGCTATCTTCATCATATTTTTTTTCTGCGTACATGCATAATTCTTTTAACATTCACGATACTCTGTGATGTGAACCTGGGTAACAACCAGTCAAAAAAAATGAGGCTTTTTATCCAGAAATATAGGATAAATCCATGGGCAGTCACTTTTTATAATCCTCAAAAAATTTTTCATCCACATCATATATGGTGCGTGGAACAAGTCCCAATTCGAGGCGCTCAAACATCTCAATCAACAGTTCGCCGTCAACAAGTTCTATAGGGGGCACGCCATCACCGCTTTTGCCTGTCACGACAACTTGCTGGAAACCCGATTCCCGAAGGAGTCTCTGGCTTAACCGTTCAAAACCTCCCGGTGGCAATGATCTGACAAGGTTGAGAAGTTTGGTTCGATGATCTTGCAGTCCAATCTCGTGTTCAATCGGCTCGTCTTCAAAGGGTTCAACATGGCATTTGGGTTTCTGTTCACNNCAATACATCGAAATTTGAGAGATCCAGAGACATACCCTTTTCTGTGAGGCTCCAAATGCCTCGTTTGGAGGAATCGAAGTAACCAGCACGAACAAGGTAAAGACGAGCCCAGTTTACCTGGTTTCTGACACGAGGCTGGCCATTCCTGGTTGTAGCCTCTTGTTCCTGTTCAGATATATTCATTTTTTCTATGGTTTTGTCTATGATTTCCGCAGCGGTCCCTGAGCCACCTGATTCCCTCAGGACCTCTATCGCCGGCTTGAAAAATCTTGTGAATTGTGGTCCCTTTATCTGTTTCATTTACTGCCTCATTATTGAATATGCCGTTGACACCAGTTATCCCGGGATAGCGAATATTACATCGTGACGCTGCAAGGCGTTTGATTTTATGCCCTCAAGAGCGCAAGACAAACATGTTCAATGAATACCTTTCAAAAAAATTAACGCTTACGATATGTTTGCTGATATACCATATTCCCTTGAAAAAGCAGATAATAAATTGCTGGTTCATCAACCGGTTCTGCTCGTTTGAATTTGACTCAATGGGCAGGGTTTGCTAATGGATTGACCAGTCGGGCGCCTGTCCGGATGGATCGACAATCTGGCATCAAGGCGATTTTCTGTTTCACATATGAACAAGGGAGGTAAACATGAAGAAACAAAATGGCGGTTGGAGCCCCTATCTGGCCGGGGCGCTCAGTGGTGTCGTGGGTATCCTGTCGGTTTGGGTTGCCGGACAATATTTGGGAGCATCCACCTCTTTTGTGCGCACCGCCGGCCTGATCGAGCAATTTTTCGGGCCTGAGCGGGTCGCCAAAATGGCATATTTTATCAAGGTTGCACCCAAAATCGACTGGCAATGGATGTTTCTGGTGGGCATTTTTCTGGGAGCCCTGATATCCGCCATCACCTCCGGATCATTCAAGATCCAGGCCGTACCCGACATGTGGGCAAAACGCTTTGGCCGTCACAGTGGGGTCATGCGCGCCGGCGCCGCATTTGCCGGAGGGGTAATCGCCATGTTCGGGGCCCGGATGGCTGACGGCTGACCCAGCGGTCACGGGTTGAGCGGTTCGCTCCAACTGGCTGTCAGCGGTTTTATCGCCCTGGTTTTCTTCTTTATCGGCGGAATCATTGTCGCCCGCCTGGTTTATGGGGGAGGTAAGTCATGAAAATGCTTGTTTATGGGCTGGTCACGGGCCTGCTGTTCGGATTTTTGCTGCAAAAGGGACGCGTGCTTCGCTATGACAAGCAGCTTGGCGCCCTGCGGCTGAAAGACATGACCATTGTCAAGTTCATGCTCTCCAGTGTCATGGTGGGCATGGTGGGAATCTATCTATTAACCGATCTGGGGCTGGTCAAGCTTTCCATCAAGGCCACCATTCTGGGACCCGTCATGATCGGGGCGCTGGTTTTCGGCCTGGGATGGGGTCTACTGGGATATTGCCCGGGCACATCCGTGGGCGCCCTTGGCGAAGGCCGATGGGATGCCATATGGGGCATTCTGGGCATGATCGTCGGGGCCGGGCTGTTTGCAGAAGCCTATCCCCTATTCCAGAAAACGGTGTACACCTGGGGCAACCTGGGCAAAATTACCCTGCCCCAGGTGCTGGGGGTCAATCATTGGGTGATCATCATTCCGTTTATCGTTGCCGCGATGCTGTTGTTTTTCTGGCTGGAAAAAAAGGGGCTGTAAATCGTTGAGTTCTCAATAAGTCCGGACAAGAATAGGGGAAATATAAAAAAAAATCGCAGAAACCTCGCTCATGAGCAAGGAGCACGGGGGGTATCCCGGATTATTGAGAACCTGCAAAAGGTGGGAAGTAAAATGAAAGGAAAAGAAAGACCCGATCCTGAATATGGTCGGGTCTTTCTTTTAAGCAATTTTTAACCGGCAGTAACCGTTATCTGACGTGGAACGGCTTTTTGCGCCTTTGGCAGCGTCAATCGCAGTACGCCGTCCTCCAGTTTGGCTTCAATTTTGCTTTGATCAATGTCATCGGAAAGGGGCAACTGCCGGTAATACTTTCCGATCTCGAATTCGACCAGCACATCCGTCTCATCCTGACCTTCCCACGGCTTGACATCGCCACTCAGTGTCAACACGCCATTCTGCAGCCCGATATTCATGCCATCCGCAGCAACACCGGGCATATCGGCCAGTACGGTGATCTCCTGATCCGTCTCGAAAATATCCACCTCAGGGGTGAAGACAAGGCCGGGCCGGGTCTGTTCCCCGGGAGTGGCCACTTCCTGTTTTTCCTTGACCTGGAGTTCTCTGGATTCAACCATAGGTTATCCCTCCTTATATGAATCGATGATTACATCACGCTAATCTGTTTGGGTTTGGCGACTTCTGATTTGCCAACGGCTATCGTCAATATCCCATTGACCAGTTTTGCATCCACACTGTCTGAATTCACATCACCGGGAAGACCAATCACACGTGAAAATCTGCCTGCCTCACGCTCCCGTCGGTGATATCGGATGTTTTCGCCCTCGGATTGAATTTTTCGTTCACCGAAAATGCTCAGATTTCTGCCGACAACTTCCAGGCGGATTTCTTCCGCCCGGATGCCGGGAAATTCTGCCCGGACATAATATCTGTCATTGTCTTCCGTAATGTTCACTGCAGGAAAGACTTTGGACGGAAAAAACCGCATCTGTGGTCTGCCGAACATCGTGCTGGTCAGTAAATCCATCTGCCGGGCCATACGCTCCATGGATGCCAGGTTGTTTTGCCATCCCATAAACGGAAAATCGAACATTTTTCTGAATACCATAATTTGATCCTCCTGTTTTAATGTTGTCTGCATGACAGCGCCTCAAATAACATTACTATTACAATTTTGAGAAAATAGTAATTCAAAATATCCCACTGTCAAGTAAACAGATCGGAATTTGCTGCTGAGGTGGCATTGTCATAAACTTGACATCCCGGTATATTATCTATATATACTTTTATAAAATAAAGAAGTTGGATAGATAACCGGTTGGGGCGGTTGAATTGATCTATCCCCTCGGTTACCCATCCCAACTCACAATTTTAAATGATATTGATAACATTACTAAATATATTTAAGGCTGTTCATCATCCGAAAACCACCCGGAATCATACATGTGAATGATACAAGCGACATCAATGCTTCATTGATGCTGAATAACGCATCCGACCTGATGGCACGACAATCTGTTCGGGCAACATTCAAGTTGTCTGTGGAATTCATCGAGACACTCAGTCTTCTTGCCACGCATTTTGGAATCAAACAGAAGTCCCTTTTTGATTTGTTGCTGGAAGATACCCAATCGTTGCAGGACATGGCCCGCCTGAAACAATTCGGTCATGCCGTGAAAAAGAGCCGTATTCAAAAAACATTTGTGATCAGCAGAAAGTCATTGTTGACGCTGGAAGCCTTGTCAAAAGAATTATCCGTATCCAGAGACGATCTGGTCGAGTCTGCGATCCAGCGGCTGCTGCCCATTCTGCTAAAGGAACGACAACAGCAGAAACACCGCGAAGATGCGCTGTTTAAAATCAAGGTCCAATTCGATCAGTCGCTTGAGTTTCTGGATGAAATCGAACAGATTGTCGGCAGCGATGATCCAATTTACAATTTTCTCAAAACAGCCATCGGCTCGTATCGATCGGCATTCAGTGACATGGAAAACGTGGTTGAAAAAGGGAAAAGAATCGCAGGGTTGTCATTGGAGAAATTCTAACGGAAACCAGCGGTACAGCCCGTTTTTCGTGCATGACATATTCCATGTTTTACCCGATGTAACACGATGCTCAGAATGGAGGCGTCATATGGCAAAAAGCTATTTTGCAGTTCTCGAAGTTTCGCCAGGCGCATCTTCGGCTGAAATCCGTTCAGCCTATCGGAGACTGGCCAAGGAATTCCACCCGGATTATTATGATGGTGACAGCATCCGTTTTCGACAGATCCAGGAAGCGTATTCGGTCATCGGTGATCCGGATAAACGAAACGCTTATGAAAAAACGCTGTCGGGCATACCGATTCAAAGACCTGTACGCCCCACAAGATATCCGGAACCCGAGCCCCTGCGTCCCCGCAGCGGATTTGCTGAAGTTGACATGTTATCGCCTGCCTTTGTAGAGATAGACGAGATATTCGATCGATTATGGTGTTTTTTTACAAGATATTGATCCGAAATCTCCCACGACTGCCCTGAATCATCGGTCTGCCTCAAACGGCCGCGGATCAAATCCGGACATGCCATTCGGGGTTATGCCTCTGGTCGCAAGAATAGACCGGAAGATGATATAGCTTTTCAGATAATGATTTTGGGAAGACAGCAGGGAGGGGATAGGCCTTCTTCGGGCATCCCCGACCGATAACGCACCCAAAATCTTTATCTTGAAAGCTATACTGTCAGCCNNCTTCATCTTTCATCCTTTTCAGCTCCGGCGGGCGAACCTCCCGGAATGATCCATGAGCGTTTACCGGTAAAGGTCCGGGATTGGCAGACTTCAATTTTCCCCTGATTGCCATTGTCAGGGCGGCTGCGGCCAGGATCAGGATGATGCCCAGGACAGGACGGTAAACGACCCAGGCAATCCCGATGGTGAGCAGTGACAAAATGCCTGCCAGAAGAAACGATATGACGCCAGATCCGGCGCCCACAACATTTCCCAGAACCGGCAACACATCCGCGAGAACAGAAAGGGGCTTCAGAACCAGGTTCAATCCGATGAGCATCAGGATGAATCCGACAAACCGGAGCATCCATGCCATTATTTTGTTGCTTGACTGTGCGGACTGGATCATGGCATCAGCCGTATGAATGCCTGTCTGCAGGAGTGCGATGGCACCCCCGGCGGATGTGGGATATTCTTCAAACGTGCGATTCATCTGCCTCGCAATGACGCTCACTTCCGTGGGTCTGGCAACCCTGAACGTGATGCGCGTATCGCCGATCTGTGGCGATGCGGGGTTGGGGCCCAGGTAAAATCCCGCGTCATACAGCCTGGCCCTGTTTTTGAGCGATTCCGGCAGAAGTGTCTCAGCGCCGGCGGGAAGCGGTTCGAAATTCTGAATTTTATCCAAAAGAAAGTCAGGCAGCGTAAATGCGCCAAGAGAGACATGATCGGCAATCTGTTCCAGTGATTCATATGGCATGGCGCCGGGATTCTGATGCCCTGCCGGTTCACTGAAATCTCCGGAATGAATGGGTTGATCCGACCATATCCTGCTGTAAGAATATGTCTCGACAGTTCGTGTTCCGCCGCCGACCTCCTTTTGGGTCTCGCTTCGGGATGTTTCTTTCCACTGGTACATTTCCACGACCCGCTTCAGCTTCAATGCCGGAACAGATACCCCGAAAACAGGATCTGTCAGGATCGCATCCGTCTCGGCTCTTCCCGTCACATGAATCAGGTTTCCGTCATTGGCGGCCTCGACACGGTCGGATGTGACCGAAACAACGACTCCGCCTCCCTCTTCCAGGGTCTTGTAGCGTTTGACAGATCGTCCTTCATTCCAGAACAGCAACGCCAATGCGGCAATCACAAAGACAAGACCGACCAATATGCCTTTGAATGCCTCACCGATGCGACTGAACCATGATTTGTATGTGACTTCCGTGAAGCTGTTCCGGGACATTGTTGTCTCCTTTCTGAATGCACCTGAGAATGAATATTTTTCAATTCCGGTTACAGATTTCTGGTCTGAAATATCAATCCGCTCCATTGACTGGATTGAATATCAGAATTATTGTTATTGGTTATGAACCCGGAAAACATTGCGTCATGGCGGATAGCCTGGTGACGTCGTACAGAATTCCGGCTTTTCCGGAATGATTTTTGCCATGTGTTGATCTGTCAATCCGTAACATCACCCCATACCACCATCAAAAAGGAGAATTTTATGCGCAAAACCGAGAAGAATCTTTGGGATGCATTTGCCGGAGAATCCCAGGCCAACCGGAAATATCTGGCCTATGCCCAAAAAGCGGAGCGGGAAGGCCATGCCCAGATTGCCAAACTGTTTCGCGCCGCCGCCGAAGCAGAAACCATTCATGCCCATGCCCACCTGAGAACATTGGGCGCTGTGAAAAGCACGGCTGAAAATCTGAAGGACGCCATTGCCGGCGAAACCCATGAATTCAAATCCATGTATCCCGAAATGATAGAAGCCGCCATTGCAGAGGGCGATAAAAATGCAGAACGCAGTTTCACCTATGCCAACGAAGTGGAAAAAGTGCATGCCGCTCTCTATCAAAAGGCCCTTGACAATATCGCTCACCTGGAAGAGACGGATTATTATGTCTGTTCGGTGTGTGGATACACCTGCGAAAATGAGGCTCCGGATACCTGTCCGGTCTGCAAGGCCAAAGCAAAGGCGTTTTCCAAAGTCGCATAATTTTTCAATAACAGTGGCCGGTAATCCGTGGCCACTGTATGTCAGGATGTCGCGGCTTTTTGCGGCTTCCTGACAGCCGGCAGGCCATGTTCAGAATACAGAATGTTGAATTTTGAATGGCGGTTGCGCTTCGCGCGTTTATTAAAAAATGATTCANNATTCAACATTCAACATTCAAAACTCAAAAACTTTACATTAACCGCTTCCTTTCATCTCCCGGAGCCTGTCCTCTGAATACCGGGCCCATATATCTTCCGAAAAATCACGAACAATCCGCTTAAAGGCATATTCAGCCTCATGCCGCTTCCCCATATTGAGACAAGAAAGCCCGACATGATACAGGGCCTCGGAGACTTTGGAAGAATCCGGATAATCGGCAATCAGCATGTTCATGGCGGCGACCGTGTTCTGCCAGTCTTTTTCCAGATAAAAACACAGCCCGTAATGAAAGCCGGCCTGATCCGATGACAGGCTCTGGGGATGACGGCTGATGATGTTCCAGAATTTGTCCCTGGCTGCCGGATAGTCTTTTTTCCGATAGTCGTCCAGGGCTTTCTGGAAAAGAACCTGGGCCGGGTCCGGAAATGCCGTTGCCAGATGGTATCCCCCCGAAACCAGAATGCCGGCCAGCGCCAAGATCGACAGCCGTACCCCATAGGCGAGATATATCTTTTCAACACCGGTTTTCAGGCGCTGAAATGGATACACATGAAACAGAACGGCCAGAATGCCAATGAGTATTGTCAGAATGGCCCCGACAGTTTCCGGCCACCCTCCCGAATAGGTCAGCCGGACCGTTGACGCATGGGGAATGACCAGCATGAATGCCGGCGATGCCAGATAAATGCGGTCCGCACCCGCCACTTTCCAGTTGGGATGGTAGGACATTTTGATCAGGAGCGGATGACCGATTGTGGCGCCCTCGATCAAAATTTCCTCTTCCCGAACCGTTTCCCTGACAGGCATACCACCTGAAATCGCTTCACGGGGCAAATCCAGGACATCCGAATCGGGTGAATCGATCAACCAGGGCCGGTCAATGTCATCCGGATCATCCTTGAAAACCAGGGGAATGGAGAGATCACCCAGCCGAAACCAGCGATATGAAACCGCTTTCCAGTTGTCTGTCTTCAATCGGACCGGCCGGAACCGGACCGGTTCAACATACCGGAAATCTCCCTGCTTCAGCCGGAACACGGTATAAGGCATGGCTTCAAAAATGGTTTCGAAATTCGGATCGGCCTTCACCCGCTCCCGGGTTTTCTCCTCCACCACGACATAATCACGGACATTGAAAAGCTTCAGGTGTTCGATGCCCCGTTTGAGATCATATCGGGAATAGGAATACTCCGGAATGGGGGTTGACGGTGTCTGGCTGAGTTCCGACTGGATATAAAAAATAAATGGATTGCTGAGACTTGCCTGAATATAAACGCCCTCCAGTGTGGCGCGCCCGGAAAAAAGGGGCAGGGATTCAAAGGCGCGGGTTGTTCCGGCCCGGTCATGAATCATACTGTGTTCATAGACCACCCGCGGGTCCTGAAACGAGCCGGCCAGAGACGTATTGACTGCCGAAAATACCGGCCAGAGCGGTTTCTGTTCAAATCCGCTGGTATTGAACCGGATCCAGCTCTGGATGTAGCCTTCCCGACTGTCTGTCCAGAGGAGGCTCAGAATGACCAGAATAACGGAAGACAGAACCTGGACAATCCGGGGCATCCTGACGATGTGTATCAGCATCGCACCGGCAACCACCAGAAAAAACTGCATGAACGGCAGAAACCGGATATCCACGACCCCGATCCGGTATCCCAGAAAATACAGTCCCACGCTGATCAGAATCATGAACCAGACATAGGGAAACGGCGTTTGAAACAACCGGCCGGAGTCCGGACGGTTTTGCAGCAGAGATCGCACCGAATACCCGAGTGTCAGAACAATGCCCGGCCAGAAAATCGTGGGAAATATTTCCCGGGACATCTGATGGGCGGAATAAAACAGCCAGACCATGTTGAATTTGGTGGTATGCGGGAGATTGGCCAATAGCGGCAGCAGCCAGAATGCCATGATCAGAATGGCGCTGCCATGAATCAGGATCAGCTTTTTGAGATTTTGGCCGTATTGACCGGGAATGATCAGAAAAAACAGGGAAAAAAAACCGGCACACAGCAGGGTATAGCCATGACAGAATCCAATGATGGCCAGAAGTGCGATACAGGATGTGATCCGCCGGTTTTCCATGAGGGTGCGATACAGAAGCCCCAGCCACAGGACGGTCAGGGAAAAACCAATGCTGTAACAGAATTCACCGGCCAGGGTGCTGGCAATGTTGCCGCCCCACATGCTGTTACCCTGGTTGAACAGAAACACCAGGCTTAGCCCGGCCCCCACGATGGGAATGGGAAAGGGCTGTCTCATATAGCGGAACATGCCATAGGTGCAGATCGGGAGCAGAAATATGCCCAGAACCGATATGATCTTGAATGATACCTGAAGGGATGTGATCCAGGACCCCAGAACCATCAGAACAAACGGCAGCGGGAAATAGTTTTGCAGCATGGGAAAACCGGCCAGATTTCCCGGACACCAGCCGGATATTTTGAATTGGGGCAGCAGATAATCCCGAAGATATTGAGCCGTGTAATAGTGGGATGCCGTATCACCGCCGGCGGTAATGGTTTTGGAAAAGAGATGATGCAGATCGAAAAAACACAGGATAAATCCCAGGATCAGCAGCATCAGCAAGGCATCCACCCCATGCCGGTACCTGTCGGGAATCTGCCATCGGATCGGCATCAGCCTGTCCCCTTTTTCTTGCCATCAGCCGTTCTGTCCATCAAAAGTGGATACCGTTTTCCCGGCAGCCGTTTTTCCAGAAATTTTTCCATCATGAGTGAGCATTCTGCAACGGATATCATGTCCACACCGGTCTGAATATTCAGGGTATCCATCAATCCGATTGTATCCTCTGTGGCAATGTTTCCGGCGGCATTTTTTAAAAACGGGCATCCGCCCATTCCGCCAAAAGACACATCGAACCGGTTCACGCCAAAGGGCAGCGCGGTCATCACATTGACCAGCCCCAGTCCGTAAGTGTCATGCAGATGCAGTGAAAGCGGAATATTTCCGGCCATCGGCAGAATTTCATCCAGTCTTTCCATGATGTCAACCGGGCCGGCCATTCCGGATGTATCCGACAGAGCAATATCCTGAACCCCCCATGACAAATAATCCGATGCCATTGCCGCAATCCGTTCAACCGGAATATCCGGCTCTTCGGCCCATCCGAACACGCATTGAATGCTGCCCCGGACCGTCATCCCGCTGCCAAGCGCCAACCGGATCATTTCTTTGGCCGATTTCATGGCGGTTTTGGTGGACTTGCCCATGTTTTGACGGCTGTGACCATCACTGGCTGAAACCGATATTTCAATATGGGTCAACCCGGATTGAACGGCTCGTTCCACCCCCCTGAGATTCAGGGTCAGCCCGGAAAAAAGAACACCGGCATCCTGTGGCAACATGGCCAGGAGTTTTTCCGGGTCGGTCATCTGGGGTACTTTGTCCGGATTGACAAAGGATGCCACCTGAATCTCTTTCAGCCCGGCATGGATCAATCGGGAAACAATTTCAAATTTCAGGTTCAGTGGAATCATTCGCGATTCGAACTGAAATCCATCCCGTGGACCCACCTCGATCAGGGTCACGCGTTTGGGAAAGCCAAATTTTATCATGGGAACGCCTTTAAAGTGGATGACCGCATCAATTTTTAAATGGGTACATTACAACAGGGACGGAATGCTCGACAAGACCGAAATGCCATTTGAGATACAATTCATCACAATTTCAAATTCATTGACACATTCAGACATCCCTTGATATAGCTTTCACGTTATTTTGGGTCAGGATTTAAAGGCTGAAGTCCGAAGGCTGAAGGCGCCGTACACAGCATTCAGGCAGTGCCGCCGTTGGACAGTCAGGCGGCTTGGCTGTTATGTAATACAAACAACCCATATCGCAATAGTGAATGTATTTTCACGGTAAGCGATCATGAATCATTCCGGATGGATTCATCCCCATCTATGAAAATGACATATACCTTTTTATTCCGAATTCCGTCTTCTGAATTCTGGTTTTTCTATTTTCACGGTAAAATATCCCTACGAGGAGGCAAATTTGAATCGATATCGCATGATGGTATGCCTGATTGGGCTGTGTCTCATGGCCGCGTCAACGGGTTACGCCTCTGACGCCACACTGATCCCCAACCGGTTGACATCCGATGAAATCATATGGCCGGATCGTCCCGCATCCGGTGTTTTGACCCTGACACAGGCCGGAGATTCGGAACAGGCCGGGCTGTATTCCATTCGGGTCAAAATTTTTGATGGCACCCGGCTGGCTCCCCATTTTCATCCGGATAACCGGGTGGTGATCGTGATATCCGGAACCCTGCTGTATGGCTATGGAACCGATTTTGATGAAAATAAAATGAAGACACTGCCTCCCGGAAGCTTTTTTACCGAACCGGCCAACATGCCTCATTTTGCCTGGGCCAAATCCGGAGACGTGGTGCTTCAGGCCACTGCAATTGGCCCATCCGGATCCACACGGGTCTCTAAATAGGACGTTCTACCATGGAAAAATCTCGAATCATCCACCAGGGGCCCTATCTGCGTTTGAATGATACGACCGCAGAAGGTCACTCCCCCAACAGAAAACTGCCCTGGCTGAGCTTTGCCTGGATGGTGATAATCGGTTTCACCCTGTTCCGGGCCGTTTATGCCAGTCTTTTTCTGCTGGTCCCGGATGAAACCAATTACTGGCAGTGGGGACGATATCTGGCCTGGGGCTACCACGATCAGGCGCCCATGATCGGCTGGGCCATCCGGATATCTACCAACCTGTTCGGCCCTTATGAATGGGCTGTCCGGCTGCCATCGGTCCTGAGCGGACTTGTGGCGTCCGCTTATCTGGTGGTAATGGCCAACCGGTGGCTGGGTTCCCGGGTCGCATTCATGACAGGCCTGACGGTCCAGTCCATCCTGCTGTTCAACGTGGGCACACTTCTGGCAACACCGGATGGTCTTCAGGCAGCGGCATGGGTTGGGGCTGCCTATCATGTGGCACAGGCGTATGAAAATGGTCAGTGGAAACAGTGGCTGTTGGCCGGGATGTGGTTCGGGTTTGGCATGCTCAGCAAATACACCATGATCATTTTTGCGGGCAGTGTATTTCTTTATGGTCTGATGACCCCGATGCACCGCCAGAGACTTTTGGAAATACGGGCTTACATCGGCGTCCTGGTGGGCTTGTTCATGTTTTCGCCGGTCATTTTCTGGAATGCGGCCCATAACTGGAATTCTGTCCGTCATGTGGCGTTTATCGGCGGCGCCAATGAGCAGTTTTTTTTCCAGTTGCGGTTTATCGGAGATTTTTTGGGCTCCCAGATTGCACTGCTGTCACCCCTGGTGTTTTTTCTGGTCGTTGCGGCATGGCTCCGGACATTCTTCCAATCTTGTGGCGGGGATAACTGGATTCTGCGCTACCTCTTTTTTACATCGTTTCCCATGATCGCAATTTTTGCACTGCTCAGTTTCCATGCCAGGGTGTATGGCAACTGGCCGGGCGCCGGATATCTGACCGCATGCCTGTTGGCTGTGGCGTTTTATGGCGTTCGTCAGCGCCCGGTGTGGGATCACCGGCCAGCCGGTTTCGGGAAAAAATTGTGGCCGTGGGCTCTGGCAACCGCCTTTGTTTTTTCCGCAATCGTGCTGGGACATACCGCCTGGCCATTTTTGCCGATTCCCGTCCGTCTGGATCGCACCGCAGCCGAAACACTGGGCTGGGACAGTCTGGGTCAAAAAACCGGAGAGATTGTCACAACCATGCCGGATGTCAGCAAAACCTTTATTTTTGGCCTGAGCTACCAGATGGCCAGCGAACTGGCATTTTATATTCCGGGTCAGCCGGCCACGGTATCCATCAACCGGTGGGAGCGCCCCAATGTCTATGATTACTGGTGGACAGATGACGAGCTGATGGGATGGGATGCGGTTGGCGTGACCTATGATCCGGTTAGCCATCAAACCCGCCTGAACCAGATTTTTGAACGGGTGGATCCCCCGGAGGAGCTTAGGATATTTCGCAAACCGGTCATGGGCGAGTCAGGGCCTGCCCATGTCAAAAGCTTTTATATTTACAGGGCCTATGGCTTTAAAGGCGGCCTGCGGTGGATTCCGGAACAGGCCGGGGATATCCGGGTTCAGGGATCAAATTGTCGTCAAACAGGCGATCTTCAGTTCACGAGTTTTCTCTGCGCCGGGCCGTGCGCACCCGGTAGAGTCGCTCGGTGAAACCACCTTCTTTCTCAAAGCTTTCCGCCTGAGCGGCAATCTGCCGGTCGAGGAGGTGGCAGGCCAGATTCAGCAAAGAAAGGGCCGCGTTGGCCGCAAGAGCAGCAGAAGGCACGGACAGACACGGACGCTCACCGATATTCGCGGACGGTTGGCCATTATAATTGTCGGTGCTGGTCCGTGTTGGTCCTCGCCCGTCCGTGTTTCCTCTTTCCTCCGCCACCCACGCCTGCACCGCTTCCAACGTGGCGCAGCGCCTGCGCTTGAAACGCACCAGGGACGGGTGATCCGGGGTTAGAACCAATAGTCCCCGCTGGCGCAAAAAATCCTCGTAATCCAGGCGCAACTCTTCCAGACTGGCCCGGGCCACATTGGTGAGTTTCAGTTCGGTTTTCCGTGAGGTGGCCGATGTCTGGCTACCTTCGGCAATGTTCTGCACCCCGCTACGCGCCGCCTGCACCATCTGGTCCCGGGTGCGGCTGAAGCGGTCCACGTAAAGCTCGCTGAACCGTACCGTCACGTCATAGACCAGTTGCGCCACCTGAAAGCTTTTCAGTTTCCGGTATCCGCCATGCTTTGGAATCAACGGCTCTTTTTCAACCATGTCCGGCCTCCCGCCCGTCTATCTTCTTCCGTGTGTCGTTCCCTGTCTGTCCGTGGTCGTCCGTGAACACCTGCCCGCCTCCGTAGGATACAATTTCGTCAATGTGAATGATTCCCAACCGGATCATCACGATCCTGCAGCCGGATCATATCCTGGCAGCAGGCATTTTTGAACGTATAATCCAGGCCGTTGATGGAAATGAGATGCGAATCACTCAAAAAATGGGGCAGGGAATAATCCCGGATCAGTCTGCCTTCATGCATGACCAGAATCCGGTTGCTGAGCAGCGAAACAATTCCCATGTCGTGGCTGATCAGAATCTGTGTGACATCGAGGCCCTGAAGGATATCGCAGAAAAATGCCTCGCTTTTGGGGTCCAGATTGGCGGTTGGCTCATCCAGAATGATGACCCGTGGACGCATGGCCAAAACGGCTGCCAGTGCCACGCGCTTGCGTTCTCCGGCGCTCAGGTGATGGGGGGCCCGGTCACCGAAGGACGGCAACTGCACCAGATTCAGTGCCTCGTCCACACGCTCCCGAACCGATGCGGCGGAAAGCCCCAGGCGTTTCAGTCCGAATGCAATCTCTTCCTGACAGGACGGGCAGAAAAGCTGGTCTGCCGGGTCCTGAAACGCCAGACCGATTTCCCGCCAGAGATGTTTTCCGGTTTTTGATGTGACCGGATTTCCATTGAAATAATAGGCGCCCCGCCCTTCCAGAATGCCGGCCATGCAGGATACCAGGGTTGATTTTCCTGCACCATTTTCACCAATGATGGCAATCCGCTCCCCGGCGTTGATGGAAAATGTAATATCCCGGATTCCCCATACTCCGTCGGAATACTGATAGGCATAATGGTGCATGTGAATCAGCGCCTGCCGGGATTCCGGACATATAACCGGCTGTTGGGTGGGCGGCAAACCATCGATGCCATCGGAATGACATGACCCTGTCACGCCATGGGTGTGCGGCACGGCATGGCGCCCATGATGGGGGTGATGGTTTGAACCGGAATTCTGGCAGCAGGTCAGGCGAAACGAAAAATCCAGCCCATGTTCCCGCAGATAAGCGGAATGGGAAATCAGCTCGGACATGGAAAAGTCGTGATGAATATGCCCGTTGTCCAGAACAACGGCCCGGGTACACAGTCCAAACAGAAACGGAAGATCATGACTGATGCAGATGATGGTTCCGGCAAATTGATTCAGAAGATCGGTAAAAAACTGCTCCTGTTTGGGGTCCAGATTGGCGGTCGGCTCGTCCAGGATCAGAACAGCCGGATTCATGGAGAGCAGCGTGGCAAAGGCCGCCCGTTTTTTCTGACCGTAAGAAAACAGATGGGCCTGCCGGTAGCGGTACTGATCCAGATGCATGCGCTGGAGTGAATCAACGGTTCGGGCCTCCACATCCGCAGGGCTCAGACCCTGATTCCGGGGACCAAAGGCGACATCCTCATCCAGGGTGTTACAGAAAAGCTGGTCGTCCGGGTCCTGAAACAGCATGCCGATCTCCAGTCGGGCGGTATGCAGGTGTTCACCTGCCAGAGAAAGACCTTTGTACCGGATTTCGCCGGATTTTGGCTTCAGCAATGCATTCAGATGCTTGGCCAGAGTGGTTTTGCCCGCACCGTTCTGTCCCACAAGGGCAATCCGGTCCCCCTGAAAAATGGCCAGATCGATGCCATTCAGGGCCGCACATCCATTTGGATAGATGTGGGTGAGATTGATGATATCAAACAGCGGCGGCTGATTGTCCTGCCGCATGCGCATGGAGTATGGAACAGCGTTTGAGTGGTCTTTCATAAATACAGGTTGCCATTTTCAGGTTGGCGGTTTCAGGTTAAAAACGGTATTCAGCACATCCTTGCGCAGTTGTTCGGTAAACCGGATATCCGCGGAAAGCGCCCTGTCATCCAGGCGGATGGCGGATACCGGTCCCATCAGGGAATTGGTCAGAATCACCTGGTCTGCAGAAATCATGTCCGTGACGGCAATGGCCTGTTTTTGTACCCGATATCCCATTGATATCAATCGTTTCAAAACCGCCTTTTCCATGACGCCCGCCAACACATGCGGGCTTTCCGGCACAATGGCCTCCTGACCGCATATCAGAATCAGATTGGCGGTCGCGCATTCAGATACGGTATGATCCGGATTCAGGATCAGGGCCTCATCAAATCCCTGGCGTTTTGCCCAGCCAGCGGCCATCTGATACACCAGATAATTACAGGTTTTGTGATCCGCCAACGGCGACTGGCGGGGAAATGGATACACGCCCAGCCGGAGGCCATCCGACTGAATCAGTTCCAGCCGATGCCGGTAGGGGCGCGCCAGAACGGCCAGATCACAACCGGTTGGTGACAGATCGGAATTGCGCCTGGCAGCCAGAATTTTAACCGCTGCAACGGTTTCGGCCAGTTGGTTTTTTTCAATCACCTGCGAAATGACCGCATTCCAGGTAACATCGGGTGGATGGCTGTCAAACAGATGCCGCCAGGATGCATCGAAGCGGGTTAGATGATCGGCCAGAAACTGCGGATGGCCGTTTGCCACCCGAATGGTCTCAAAAATGCCCCACCCGTACTGAATCCCGGGGCCGGTGATGGACACATGGGCCCTGTCACTGTCCATCAATTGGCCGTTCAGCCAGACAAACGGTGATGGTTTTTCGGATGACGGCAGTCCCCGGAACACATCCATCAGGGTCCTGCCCTTGTGAAGCGTTTCTGCATATTCATCCGCCGGGTCCGAATCATATACAATGCCGCCCCCAACCGAAAACAGAATTTTTCCCCGGACAATGGTTGCCGTCCGTATGGCGATGGACAGGTCCATGGTGTCATGAAAGCTGATGTATCCGATGGATCCGGTGTAGATGTGACGTCTGACCGGCTCCAGCTCATCGATAACTTCCATGGCCCGGATTTTGGGACATCCGGTGATGGACCCGCCGGGAAATGTCGCCCGGATTACATCCACGGAATCCATGTCCGGCTCCAGAATGCCTTCGACATCCGACACCAGATGATAGACATTCTGATAGGCTTCAAGCCGTTTGTGGGCGGTTACCCGAACCGAATTGGCCTGGCAGACCTTGCCGATGTCATTGCGGAGCAGATCGACAATCATGGACAGCTCGGCGTCATCCTTGGGACTGTTTTCCAGCTCGGCCCGGAGCCGGCAGTCTTCCTCCGGATTTCTGCCCCTGGGCCGGGTCCCCTTGATAGGCCGGGTTTCAACCCGGCTGTGGTTTCTGAGGACAAACCGTTCCGGAGATGTGGAAACCACCTGATGATCCCCTGCATGAACATAGGCAAAAAACGGCGCCGGATTTTTCTGGTAAAGTGCCCGGAAGAGCGAAAATGCATCGCCATCAAAGGTCATCACAAAACGTTGAGACATGTTGACCTGATACACATCCCCGGCCGCGATATAATCCCGAATGGTCCGAATGGCGGCCTCATAGTCAGGCTGGGTAAAGCTGGATGAAAAACCGCCGACATCTCCGGAAAAAGACCGGCTGCCAGGCAGGGAACCTGTCAGACGCCGATTCAGCCGCTTCAGGGCGTTTTCCGAATGGCTGGTGTCATCCCCCGGGGGTTTTGTCATGCAGAGCCATCGTTTTTTTGCCGGTTTGTCCTCCACAAACACATAACGATGGCTGTACAGGCAGATGTGGGGCAGATTCAGATCATCGACAGATGTCCGGGGAAGCCTTTCGATACAATCCTTGAGATCATAGGCCAGATAACCCAGAAGACCCGCAAAAAAAGGCAACGGAAGCATGCCTGCCAATTGATTTGAGGAAATTTTGAATCGTTTCAGGATATCGCCAAGCACATCAAATGGATCAGCCGAAAAAACAGACTGGTTTTCGAGAACACTCAGATGCATCTCCTGCTTGCGGCCAGACAGGCAAAGCCAGGGATCCACGCCCAGAATGTGATATCGGGCGCAGTCCATATCTCCGCCGCTGACCAGGGCCACGGTTCCATTCATATCCGCAAAACGGGACGCAAGGGTCAGGAAATCTTCGGTCATATCGACCGGATCGATTTGTATCGTATCCAGATGGCAATTCAGCATGTGCGTCATGAGATGGGGTTTACTTCACCGACCGGATGCCTGTTGAACAAGGCTTTCCGCCAGTTTCAGTCCGTCTTCCCGCGTGTGGATATCGCCGGACAGTCTGGCTTCCTCAACATCCAGCAAAATGACTTTGAATAACGGTGACGGATGAAGCCCGAACAGGTTCATCAGATCCTGACCGGTGACAAGGCGCGGCTGACGCTGAACCGGCTGGAATGATTCGTGATACTGATTGAATAGCCGGGTGACAAATGCAGAGAGACAGGGGTCCAGCTCCGCAAAGCCGCCCCTGTTTTTTCCGCTGATATCGGCCAGTACATGCATCAGCACAAATGGCGTCAACGGGCCGCAGGCCAGAAAAAACCGGGTAATGCCTTTTCGGGTCAGTGTTGTGCCGTTCTGATACGCGATAAACAGCATCAGGGGACGCAGATGGTGTGTGATAACGGATTCAATAAACCCGGTTTCCGTGTTGGCGCATTTGAGCCGAAGACACATATCCCTGGCCATTTTCGCACCAACAGCCTCGTGTTCAAAAAAATGCACATCCCCGGATTCCGTCACGGTTCGGGTCCGCGGCTTTCCCACATCATGAAACAGCATGGCGCATTTGAAAAGGATTTTTTCAGTTGCGGACCATTGGGATATAACCTGTTTGATTTCAGGAGGCAGCCCGGACAACTGGCCATTCAGTGCCTGTTCCAGAACCTGATAGGCGCGCCAGGTGTGTTCCATGACGTCAAACTCATGATGCCGGTTCTGCAGGCATCCCGCCATATCCCCCAGTTCCGGGAATATGGCAAACAGAAGGCCGGATTTCTGCATGGCCATCAGATGGGGCAGGGATATCGGAGTTGCGATCAGTTTGAAGAATTCGGTTTTGATCCGCTCCACTGCAGAGGCTGTGATTTGCCCCGCATGGCGGCCGATGGCATCTGTCGTCCCGTCATCGATTGCAAAATTCAGACATGCTGCAAAGCGATAGGCCCGCAGCATGCGGAGCGGGTCGTTGATAAAGGCATTTTTCGATACCATTTTTATCCGGTGATTCCGAATATCCGCAACCCCATTGCATGGATCGATCAGGTGAACCCCGTTCATGTCCAATGCCATGGCATTGACGGTAAAATCCCGATGACGCAGGTCGGATTCGATGCCATCGCCAACAAGTTGCGCCACATCCAAAAGATGGGTTCCGGCCATCACGCGATACACAATCGTCTTATTTTTTCCCAGTTTGAACGTGGAGCCATTCAGACGCGCCGCCAGTTTTTCGGCCAGGCGTTTCGGATTGCCGGCAACCGCCAGATCGAAATCCTCCGGATCATGTCCCAACAGCAGATCACGCACACAACCGCCGACCAGATAAATCGGTTCATCTTTGAATGAGAGCGATTTCAGAACCGATAAAAACGGATATTTTTCAAAAACGGTCAGATCAATCATGGTAAAAGCGAATATTCCAGGGTCATCCTGATTTTTTCGGAGGGTCATAAAAACGCCAAAACCGTTTTATGCCACTGTCTCCAAAACCAGGATGAGTGTATGATGAACCGGCGCCGAATCCGCGCCTTCTGCTCCGGACTGGTGATAACCAGTTGAGAACCGGCCAAATACCTGTTTTGGGGTTTTGCCAAAGGCCATATACAGTTTCAGGAAAACTCCGGGAGGACCAGCAACAACCGGGAGGCTGTCTGTGGGGAAATGGGGCTGCGCATCCGGATTGGTGATCAATCCCTCCAGAATATTCGCGAATGTCCGATGCCAGGTGTTTTTATCTGTATCGGACACATTCGGCGCCGGTACATGAATCCGCTCCGCAATGCATGCCATATCCGGAATGTTATCCAGAATGATTTCCATTGCCAGGGCACTGTTGGTCACAAACAGGTCCGGATCATGTCGTCCATTTATTTCTGCATCATGCAAAAACAGGGTTGACCAGGCGTTCAGACGTTCTTCCAGCATATGATTTTCGGGTCTGTCGGCGATGATCGGATAAGCTCCCGGTTCAAAATCAGGCGGTTCACCATCGCAGGAAAACTGCTCCAGAAACTGCTTTTCCAGTTCCTGAAACCGGAT
>DFZE01000079.1 GCA_002382065.1 Desulfobacteraceae bacterium UBA4064 | reverse complement strand
TTAAGGAAATGAATCATTTTTTAATAAGCGCGCGAAGTGCAACCGCCATTCAACATTCAAAATTCAAAACTCAACATTCTGTATTCTGAACATGGCCGGATCGATGATCACGGCCGATTTTCCCTCCCGTCCCCTGCGTCCCTGTCATTGTTTCCAACCCGGCGAACTTGCGAATTCCGTATGAAATTGCTTGAATATTTAAGCAATTTTTGCCTATATGCTAAATTCATTTATGCAGTTCATATGACCGACCAGAAACAGGAAAGGCCAACCCATGACAGAAACCATTCTGGTGACCGGTGGCGCCGGATATATCGGCAGCCATACCTGCAAGGCTCTATCGGCTGCGGGCTGTTTACCGCTAACGCTTGACAATCTGGTGTATGGCCATCCGTGGGCGGTTCAATGGGGCCCCCTGATTGTCGGTGATATGACCGATCCCGCGGCTCTGGACCGGTTGTTTTCCGAGCATCACCCCAAAGCCGTCATCCACTTTGCCGCATTTGCCTATGTGGGTGAATCGGTTGACCATCCATCCAAATATTATCACAACAACGTGGTTGGCTCGCTGATGCTTCTGGATGCCATGCGCAGACATGACTGCCGGAACATCATCTTTTCCAGCAGTTGCGCCACATATGGCATTCCGGATCAGGTTCCCATTCCCGAAACGCATCTTCAGTCCCCCATCAATCCCTATGGCCGCAGCAAACTGATGATGGAACAGATCATTCAGGATTATGGCCATGCCTACGGCATCCGGTACGCCATCTTACGATATTTCAATGCGGCCGGGGCTGATCCCGATGGACAGATCGGCGAGGATCATGATCCCGAAACCCACTTGATTCCCATTTTGCTGCAAACGGTTCTGGGACAGCGCGAGCATACGGATGTGTATGGAACCGATTATGACACCCCGGACGGGACCGCCATCCGGGACTATATCCATGTGTCGGATCTGGCGAATGCACATGTTCTGGCCTTGAAATTTCTGCTCGAATCCGACCAGAATCTCTGTACCAATCTGGGAACCGGTCAGGGATATTCGGTTATGGACGTCATTCATGCGGTTGAAAAAATTACCGGAAAACCGGTTTCCTACCACACGGTCGGCAGACGGCCCGGCGATCCGCCGGCACTGGTGGCAAAGGCGGACAAGGCGGAATCGATTCTGGGATGGAAACCGCAATTCCAGAATATTGAGGATACCATTCAAACCGCGTGGGACTGGCATCGGGGCCGTCACCCGCAATCCGGATCATCACGATCATGATAAACCGGCTTCGACACGTTTCTTTCGGGCTTGTTCTGATGATCAGTGTTATCCTTTTCATCTGCCAGGCCGCTGCGGATGATACACTTCTGGATGGCACGGTCTCGATCAAACAGTATCTGATCGAACTGAACGGAACCGTCATGAACGAAACCTTTTCCGGGGCTCTGGCATTGCTCTCGCTCATGCCGCCCGCATCCACCAGCCTCAATCCCTATCAGGTCATTATTCAGGGTTATCCCCAAAAAAATTCCCGCAACAGTTTTTTCTGGAACTCGGAAGAATCGGAAATGATAGCGGTTGCAAATGTCATCACCTGCGATATCAAACGGACATTTGTCAAGCCCGTTCACATGCATTTCATTTTCATGAGCCCGGAGCTTCTGGCCCATACCGGCGCATTGAAACTGTATGGCGATGAAGGAAAAAAATTTGCGGAAAAAAATGCGCTTCCCACGTTGATCAATGCCAGGGCCGGCAAATTGAAACTGCATATTCATTCGAATTCTGTTTCTGGAACAGTCTGGATGAAAGGGTATGATTTTGTGGAAAACGCGTTTGTCCAATACAGCGCCAGTCTGTATGGGAAACGGGCCTATAATCTGGAACCCAGACAGGAAGTGAAAAAATAATGCGCCGCCTGCAATGGATCGTTTGGGCTGCCGCTTTCTTTTTTCAGATGCCCTTTTCCGGCTGGGCTCAAAATGCCCATATCTCCTGGACGCCATCCGGATATGGCGGCGGGGGCCGGTTTACCGCTATCGAAGTGGATGCGCGCAATCCGCAACATATTTATATTGGATCGGATGTCGCCGGAATCTTCAGAAGCCGGGATGGCGGCAATACCTTTGCCCTGACAGGCAAAGGACTTCAGGGGTTCTGTGTTGCAGATATCGCCATCAACCCCAAAGCCCCCCATCAGGTGGTCGTATTGACCGATGGCGGGCTGCATTACAGCCTCAACCAGGGAGACGACTGGAACAGGCTTTCCGATCAAATTCGCTATGCCTCCCGGTATTCCGGCAGCAGACTCCTCCTGTTCACCCAACAGTCACTCTGGATCGGAACCGATAAAAACGGCCTTTTCAAACTGCCTATCAGCGATTTACAATCTGCTCCGCAACCGGTTTCCGGATTGGAGTCTGTTCAGATCAATGGGCTGACGGTGTATGACGGTTATCTGTATGCCGGAACCTCCAAAGGCGTGTTCCGTCTGGCAGATAAAATCTGGACAGCCCGGAATACCGGTCTGCCATCAGACGCAATGTTTATTGCCGATATTGCATCGGTTCAGAACACCCTGGTCCTGCTTGAAAAAAACAGGGGCCTGTTTCAATGGAACCCGTCGTTTCAAATCTGGGAACCGCTTGCCATTTCAACCCAACCGCTGCCCACGGCCTACAAATCGCTGTTTGTTCATCCGGGCAATTCCAGACTCATCTTGGTCGGATCGCATCCCGAAAATTGGCCGCATTTGCTCTTCAAAACCCAAGATGGAGGCAAAACCTGGAAAACCCTTCAATCTTTCCATATGGATGCCAAAGCGCCACGCAACTGGACCCGGACATTTACCGGTGCAGAAGAAATTGCCAGTGTTCCCGGCAGCCACAACACGCTGTTTCTGTCTGACTGGTGGAATGTCTGGCACAGCACCGATGCCGGAGAAAACTGGGTCCAGAAACATTACGGTCTTCAGAACACCGTTGTCAACGATCTCAAAATCCATCCGAAGCAGGCGGACTGGCTGTATCTTTGCACAGCGGATAACGGACTCATGATTTCCAGAGACGCCGGCAAAACCTGGAACCGGGCCATGAACGGTGTGGCTGACGGGAATGCCCAGGAAATTGAAATATCCCGAAATAATCCATCGCGAATGGTGTTATTGATGAATCCCTGGGGTAAAAAAGATCGCATTCATGTCTATGAATCCAGAGACGCCGGCGCCACCTGGCGGGATATCGGTTTTTCTGTTCCGCCAGAAAAACTCCCGGGTTTTGGATATGTCGATGGTCTGGCAACCAATGTGGAACGGGATCCCCTGATCGATGACATCCTCTACATCGGGACCAATGGATACGGCGTATTCAAAACCATAAATGGCGGGAAAGACTGGATCCGGATAAACAGGGGACTCGATACGCCATACATCAAGGGACCCGGTGCGTTGCGGGTTCATCCCCGTTCTCCCAGCACCCTGTATGCCAGCACCCAGACCGGCGGGGTGTATAAATCGGTTAACGGGGGCAATACCTGGGAACGCCTGACAGTAGAGGACCGGTTTACCTTCGGGATGGCCATTGATCCGCACAACCCGTCACATGTCGTGGTGGGTTGTGCGGGAAACACCCTGTTGATCACCCATGATGACGGCCGGCGCTGGAAGGAAGTCCGTCTTCCGGCAACGCCACACGCAAACCTGGCCGTATATGGCCTTGAATTTCATCCCGATGTATCCGGCCTGATTCTGGCCGGGACCATCCGCTATGATGTTCAGGCTACAGAAGGGCTCTTCATCAGCACAGACAATGCCGAAACGTTTAAAAAATTGACAATGGATGTTCCCGAAGTCAACATCAATACCATCACCCTGACCCGGGAAAACCCCGTCTCCGGATATGTCGGATTTAATGGAACCGGTCTGTTGCGCATCGTATTGAAAGAAATTTCCGGATGAAAATCATCTTCTGCAACAAATATTTTTTCCTGAATGGCGGCACCGAACGATATCT
>DFZE01000033.1 GCA_002382065.1 Desulfobacteraceae bacterium UBA4064 | reverse complement strand
CAGGAGTTTTCGTTCAAACACTATTTAATGAGAAACAGGAAGGAATGAAATCAGAAACCATACGATTATCAGACTGATTTGACGACCACTTTTTTAATGGAAATATTTGCTGAAATTGGAATTAAATGGTCGGAATCAGAGGGGGGGCTCTTTCCGGGCAAACTGGCAACATAATCAAACTCACAACATAACGTCCCCAAAGACAGCCTCAGCTTGACAGGCATGACAAATCACCCTATTTTCAACCTGTTTTCACATGCGCCACGATCGGGATTCACCTTATCACCCAATGAAAGCCCAATGCCATGAGACTGTTGATTCATCTGTTGAGTGCCAGCCTGATTCTGACCATATACGGCGAATCGGTTTGACCGTTCATGGAATCCATGCCTCCGGGGGTCCTGGGGGGAATCGTTTCCATGAGTTTTCTGATTGTTCTGCTGCTTCATCCGGTTTTGAGCAGACGACTGGTCCATCCCCGGGCTGTGTCTTCCCAGCCCATGATCCAGTTTTTTACCAGCCTGGCCATTATCGCGACAATGGGGGGAATTACAGCAGTTTTCAATATGCTGTTCCTGAATTTTCCCATTGTCAGCGCCGGAATGTTTGTGCTGGGATATCTGATTGTCGGATTTTTCATTTCAGCGGACATCGCGTTATCCCGCCAGTTGACCGTGATTCAGGAAGCGCTGGCAAAGGGAACCACCCTGATTCCGGATCGGCTGTATTCCATCAGCCGGAAATTTCTGGTCATCGCGTTTACGACCGCGCTGATCGTGGCTATGACCATTTTTCTGGTCATTTCCCGTGATATCGCCTGGCTGATGAGCGCCACCCGGGATGAAAATCTGTCCATGACGGCCAACCGGTCGGTGCTGATTGAAATTCTGTTTGTGATCGGAATTGTCCTGGGCTACACCATCAACCTGATTGTTTCCTTTTCCCGGAATCTGAAACTTCTGTTCCAAAATCAGACCAATGTGCTGGAAAAGGTGGCAGACGGGGATTTTTCATGGATGGTGCCGATTGCGACAAACGATGAGTTCGGCCTGATCGCGGGCTACACCAATCGCATGATCAAGGGGCTGAAACATCGGATTCAACTGATTTCGGCCCTGAAAATCGCCGAGGATGTTCAGCAGAACCTCCTGCCACGGATTCCACCGGAGTACCGGGGACTGGATATTGCCGGAAAAAGCATTTACTGCGACGAGACCGGCGGCGATTATTACGATTACCTGAATCTTTCGGATTCCCGCATTGGTGTGGTCATCGCGGATGCGGCGGACCATGGTATCGGTTCCGCGCTTCAGATGACATCGGCCAGGGCGTTTTTGCGGTTTGGCGCCAAAACCTATCAGGGACCGGCACTGCTGTTGAGCGAGGTCAACCAGTTCCTGTCCCGGGACAGCGCGGACAGCGGCCGCTTCATGACCATGTTTTTTGTCGAAATCGACACGGATGCCCAAAGCCTGCGATGGGTCCGGGCCGGTCATGAACCGGCCCTGCTTTATGATCCGCACAGGGACCGGTTTGAAGAACTGATGGGAGAAGGCCTGGCTCTTGGCATTGATGAAAACTTTGTGTATGAGGATAACCTGCGACAGGGCTGGCTCCGTCAGCACATTTTATTTATTGGTACCGATGGCATTCGGGAAACCCGAAATTTCCAGGGTCAGTTTTTTGGAATGGAACGAATTCGGCAGGTTATTCGGGATCAGGCCCATCAGGACGCCAAAGAAATTATGAATGCCATGATCAAAACACTTCAGGAATTTTGTGATCAGAAACGCTGGGAGGATGACATTACGCTGGTCATTATCAAATTCAGGTAGCTGGCTCGATGGGAAAGGATTGGGGGAAAAGGCTGAAGGTGCCGCAACCGGCATTCAGGCTTGCCAGCCAATCCCAATCTATGAAAATGTCATGTACCGCTTTTAACCCAAAACTCAACACTCAAAACGTTTTTTGCATGTTCACGGTAAATACATCGACAATGGAATCCACTCCGCCCCAACTGACAGAGTTGTCCGGCCAGATCGAACGGATCACCTATACCAATGACGAAAACGGATACACGGTCGCACGCGTGAAAGTGTATGGTCAGAAGGATCTGGTCAGTGTTATCGGTCATTTTATCTCACCCACACCCGGCGAAACCGTACTGATGAAGGGACTTTGGACCACCCATCCCAAATTCGGTGAACAGTTCAAGGTCGTTCACTATCAGACCCGGGTTCCGGCAACCGTTTACGGCATCAAAAAATATCTGGGTTCCGGCCTCATCAAGGGCATCGGTCCCAAAATCGCCGAGCGGATTGTCAGCAGCTTTGGCAAGGATACCCTGAATGTCATCGAGGAAGACACCGACAAGCTGAGTCGTGTCGATGGCATTGGTGAAAAACGGGTTGCCATGATCAAAAAGGCCTGGGATGATCAGAAGGAAATCCGGGAAGTCATGCTGTTTCTCCAGTCCCACGGCGTCAGCCCGGCCTATGCCACCAAAATTTTCAAACACTATGGCAACGATTCCATCAAAACCGTTCAGGAAAATCCATACCGTCTGGCCATGGATATATTCGGTATCGGATTTGTGACGGCTGACCGTATTGCTGAAAAGCTGGGATTTTCCAAAGATTCGGAACTCCGCGCCAAAGCCGGGGTCATTTATGTTCTGCATCAACTGGCGGATGAAGGTCACGTATTTTATCCCCGACCCCAGTTGATTGAAAAAAGCCGGGAAACACTGCAAACCGAACCGGACATCATTCAGTGCGCCATCACCAAATTGACCGAAGAACAGCATCTGGTCCTGGATGAATTGCCTGCCGGAGAGGAATCCCTCCAAAACGCCCAGACCGCAGTCTATCTGAAAAAATATCACCTCTGCGAAAGCCGGGCAGCCGCACGCCTCAAAATGCTGACCCTGGCCCCGTCCAGCCTGCGCAAAATCGATATGGCTGCGGCGTTGACTTGGGTGCAACAGCGGCTTGACATTCAACTGGCCGACAGGCAGGCTGTTGCACTGAACCAGGCGCTGGAAAGCAAGGCGATGGTCATTACCGGCGGACCGGGAACCGGCAAAACCACCATTATCCGCTCCCTGATAGAAATTTTTTCCCGCCTTCATTATCAGATTCTTCTGGCAGCCCCGACTGGCCGGGCAGCCAAACGCATGAGTGAGGCTACAGGACACCCCGCATCCACCATCCACCGTCTCCTGGCCTACAGCATTCAAAAAGGCGGATTTCAGAAAAACGAGGATCATCCCCTGGATTGTGATCTGTTGATTCTGGATGAGACCTCCATGATCGACATCATTCTGATGCACCATCTGCTGAAGGCTGTTCCGGTTTCGGCCCGACTGATTCTGGTCGGAGACATTCATCAACTGCCCTCTGTCGGGGCCGGCAATGTTCTGGCCGATATCATCGGCTCCGGAATGATTCCGGTTGTCGAACTGAATGAAATCTTCCGCCAGGCCCGGGGCAGCCGGATCATCGTGAACGCGCATCAGATTTGTGCCGGGGTGATCCCCCGGCTGACCGATCAGGCGGCAGACTCTGATTTTTATTTCATCGAACGGGAAGACCCCCAGGCGGCCGTGGATCTGATTTTGAAACTGGTTGTCGAACGGATTCCCAATCGGTTTCATCTCGACCCGATTGCCGATGTCCAGATACTGTCCCCCATGAATCGGGGTATTGCCGGGGTGGCCAATCTGAACCAGGTGCTTCAGAATGCGCTGAATTCGGGTGATGACCGACTGAGCCGCGGCGGCAGAAGTTTTCGCATGGGCGACAAGGTCATGCAGATTCGGAACAACTATGACAAGGATGTGTATAACGGGGACATCGGGCGGATCACCGGCATCAACCTGGATGACCAGGAGGTTGTCATCACCTTTGACGGGCGTGAGGTCATTTATGATCTGTCGGACATGGATGAAGTGGTTCTGGCCTATGCCGTGTCCATTCATAAATCCCAGGGGTCCGAATATCCGGCAGTCATCATTCCGGTGTTGACCCAGCATTATGTGCTGCTTCAGCGGAATCTGATCTATACCGCCATCACCCGGGGCAAACGTCTGGTGGTCATTGTGGGATCGAAAAAGGCGATGGCCATGGCCATCCGGAATAACAAAATTGAGCGGCGGTTTACACTGCTTCAGAATCGGCTGAGCCGAATGAAATTGAAAAAATGAATACTTACGGAAAAATACGATAAGCTTTTGTCTTTAAAAACGTGAGAA
>DFZE01000002.1 GCA_002382065.1 Desulfobacteraceae bacterium UBA4064 | reverse complement strand
CAGTGAGCGGGTGACCCGGTAAAGCACCAGGCAGGGGTTTCCTTTGGGCATCCGGAGCAGTTTCCGGATGACCAGTGACGGAAGGGTGGCTTCGATGCGATAGCTGACACCTTCCAATGGCGCGACCTTCATCAGATATTCGTTGGGCGTACTCTGTGTAAAATCCTGTTCCAGATAATCCGGCGCCAGGACCGGATTGACCCATCTGTTTTCCACCTGAATCGGAATCCCATCCTCAAAATGGACCAGGATCGAATGAAAAAGCCGGGAGCCGGAATTGACGTTGAAAACCCGGGCCAACCCGATATCGGCCTTTTTCCGACACAACTGCAAAACCTGACAGGTATGCACATGTCCTCTGGCCCGGATTTCATCGGCAATACTTTTTATCTCGATGATGGTGGCCTGATATTTCTGTTGGGCCACATATGTTCCGTCACCCTGAACCCGTCTGAGAACCTGTTCTGCCGCCAGTTCCCGAAGCGCCCGGNNCCGGGAGGCGCCGAACAGATGGCAAAACGACATTTCGGTCGGTATGCGGTCGCCTTCTTTCCATTCCCCTTTTTTAATCTGGCCAATAATGTATGACTTGATCTGCCGGAAAAGCGGGGTAATGTTTTCACGTTCGTCTGACACGCGATGTCTCCTGAATACCAAGGCTGGCGGAAACAAATAAATCCNNACGAACCAAAATCCGTCGCAATCCATTGGATTTATTTATTTCCGACAGCCTAAAAAATATTGACAACCGAATTGCCTAGTGTTTATTTACTTTGTAAAATGTATATACATTAAATCGTCAAAATACAATATATAATATACAGTCAACTGATTATTATATAACAATTAAATCTGCTGTATCGTTGTAGGTATGTCGAATTTCACCGGCAGGTAAATGGGAATTATGGCATTCATTTCACAAAACCCAATCACATGGCGGACGGATTATGATGGATCGCTTTTTGGCTAAACTGGCTGTTTCCCTGTTACTGGTTTTTTCCATTTCAATGGCTCTGATCCCTGCAAACGTCAATGCGGAAGTCAAAATCGGCTTTAACGCACCCCTGACCGGTTTTGCGGCATCGGATGGCAAGTCTGCGCTGGAAGGGGCCAAACTGGCAGTGGCTCAGGCCAATGCAAAAGGCGGCATCAATGGCGAAAAGATCGAGCTGATCTTCTACGATGACCAGGCGGCCCCGAAAGAGGCGGTTCCGGTTGCCACCAAACTCGTGGAAAAGGACAAGGTCATTGGTGCGGTGTCCGGTTCCTATTCCGGTTCTACACGCGCGGCAGCCCCCATATTCCAGGCGGCAAAAATTCCATATGTGGTTGCCTATGCCATTCATCCGGACATCACGCTTTCCGGCGACTATATGTTTCGGACTGCAACAATGGGCGAGGTTCAGGGCAGGGGCCAAACTGGTCAGTGATATGGGCAAGAAGAAAGTGGTGCTGGTCACCATCAAAAATGACTTTGGCCAGGCGCTGACCGCCGGATTCAAGGAAGCTTACGAAAAATTCGGTCTGACCATCATCAACGAATATGAATATGGCCTTCCGGATCGGCAGTTTGGTCCGCTGGTCTCCAAGATCAAAAATGACAATCCCGAAGTCATCTATGCATCCGGATATTATTTTACGGCAGGCCCTTTGGTCAGTCAACTGCGTGCAGCCGGTGTCACGGCCCCGATCATCGGTCAGGAAGGCTATGATTCGGAAAAATTTATCGAGATCGCCGGCGCAGCCGCAGAAGGCACCCTGGTCACCACATCTCTTGACCGGGATTCGGATTCGCCGGTTACACAGGCATTTTTGGCCGAATTCAGAAAAGCCGCGGGTTTTGGAGCAGACATGGTTGCCGCGTCGGCATATACCGCAGCCAGCGTCCTGATCGATGGTCTGAACAAATCCGGTGGCAAAGGCGGCGAAGCCCTCAAAAATGCCATTGCCGCCGGCGCATTCAAAACGCCGATCGGAACCCTGTCCTTCAACGATCTTCATGAAGTGAAAAAAGATATCCAGGTGCAAATTGTCAAAGACAAGGCCTTTCACCGGTATGCCATCATTTCGGATGCGGCACTCCTGACACCGCCGTCAAAGAAATAATTCAATGCTGGTTCTTGAACTCATCGCGCAGGGGCTGGTTCAGGGCAGTATCTATGCCCTGATCGCCCTGGGCCTGACCCTGGTGTATGGACTGTTACGGATTCTTCATGTGGCGCATGCCGCTGTTTTTACACTGGGGGCTTATGTCGGGTGTATCCTGACAAACCAGTTCGGGGGCCTGATGGTTGGCATTCCAGGCGCCATGATGGTCTCCGGAATTGTGGGCATGGCGCTGTACCGGTTCTGCTTATCAGCCGATTCTCTCTCAGCCCCCGTTTGTTCCCCTCATCGCCTCCATCGGACTTTATATTGCAGCAGAGGAAATATTCCGGATCATCTTTGGCGCCATGGGACTCACCTACCGGGTTCCACCCCTGCAGGTCCAGGTCATGCTTTTTGGAACGCTCCGGTTCAATGTGGCCGAAATTGCGGTGATGGCCGGATCTGCTGTCATCATCGCCATGCTTGGTTATCTTCAGACCCGGATCCGCATGGGAATTTCCTGCCAGGCAACGGTGTCTGATCCGGAAATGGCGGAATCCTTTGGCATATCCCTGCAAAAAGTGCGCTATATCATTTTTTTTTCGGCTCTTCCCTGGCAGGGCTGGCCGGTGTGATGGTCTCGATTCTGAACAATTCGGGCCGACTTTCTGGCCATCACCACAATGGGGGTCGGGTTTCTGTTTGTGGGGATTGTCCGGCAGCAGGAAATTCTGGGTGGGGAAATGGGGGTTTCCGGCATTCCGGATACCGGCCTTTCAAAAACCGTTTTCATGATGCTGACGATCGGACTGTGCGTCGCCACTGCCCTGTTCAGTGTTTATCTGAAAAAATCGTGGATGGGACGGGTGTTCGGAGCCATTGCCGAAGATGAGGATACCACCCGCGTTCTGGGTATCGATGTCCCCCGATACAAGCTGGCGGCTTTTGCCATTGGAACGGCGCTTGCCGGGCTGTCGGGTGCGCTGTATGCCCATCATATCAGGTTTATCGGTCCGGACAGTTTCGGTTTTGTGGAATCCATCACCGTGTTATCCATGGTGGCGGTGGGCGGAATCGGTTCGGTTGCGGGGGTGGCCATTTCCGCGGCGCTCCTGAGTGTTCTGCCATCCTGGTTTCAGTTCATCGGCGACTACAAACTTCTGGTTTATGGCGGATTGCTCTTTCTGATGATGCGCTTCAGCCCGACTGGCATGGCCGGTTTTGCCAGACGTTTTCTGGTTCCATCGAATGGGGGAGAAAAAAGGCGATGAATCCGCTGCTCCGTGTGGATGGGGTTACCGTGCGGTTTGGCGGTGTCACAGCCATAGACAATGTCTCTTTTGACGTTTTTGAGGGCGAGCTTCTGGGATTGATTGGCCCGAACGGCACCGGCAAAACCACGATGCTGCGTGCCATTACCGGTGTGGTGCGGGCGGATGCCGGAAATATCACGCTGATGGGAGAGGGCTTGGGAGGGCTGTCCATCGATGCCAGAATCCGGAAGGGACTGGCCCTGTCCCAGCAGATCGTTAAACCTTTTCGGGAAATTTCGGTGCTGGATAACGTGGTTCTGGCTGCGGGATTTGCCAAGACGCGGTCCCCGATGGGGGCATTGCTGAATCTCTTTCCCGGGATAGCGAACGACAGGTTGCACGGGCCATGCTGGCGCGCGTGGGTATCGATATGCATGCGGACCAGAGTCCCGCCATTTTGCCGCTTGGGGTATTGAAGCGTCTGGAGATGGCCCGCGCCCTGGCCCAGAGCCCCAAACTCCTTCTGCTGGATGAACCCCTGGCCGGTCTCAACTCCAAAGAGGCCAAAGCCCTGGCATCGACCATTGCAGACATCAACCGGCAGGGACTGACCATCATTCTGATCGAGCACAATCTGGGAGAAATTCTTCGGATCAGCCGTAGGCTTCTGGTCCTTGACAACGGCAGCCGGATCGCTGACGGAGAACCAATGGCGGTGATCAATGACCCGGCTGTCCGAGCTGCCTATCTGGGCAGTGAACCAGCCCATGCGGAGGCGCCTGCTCATGTTCTCCATTGAAAATGTCAGTTGCGGTTACGGGGCATTTGTGGCGGCAAGAAACCTGTCCCTGGATATCCGGCCGGGCACGATCACGGCGCTTCTGGGGCCCAACGGCGCCGGAAAATCATCGCTGTTGATGTGCATTGCCGGGCATGTATCTCTGCTGGAAGGCCGGATTGTCATGGATGATCAGGACATCGGCGGTCTTCCGGTTGTTGAACGGGTTCATCGGGGACTGGCCATCTGTCCGGAAGGCCGGCGTGTTTTCAAAGACCTGACGGTGGAGGACAAGCTGAAGGTCGGCGGGGTGATTCATCCCCAAAAATATTTCCGGAATGACCGGGATTATGTGCTGGCTCTTTTTCCCAGACTTTCTGAGCGACTGAATCTGTTGGCCGGAAATCTTTCCGGCGGCGAGCAGCAGATGTTGGCCATTGGGCGGGCCCTGATGTCAAGGCCCCGGTTGGTGATGATTGACGAGCTGTCTCTGGGCCTGATGCCCAAGGTGATTGACCTGTGTTACGAAGCCCTGTTCAGACTGAAACAGGATGGCCTGGGGATTCTTCTGGTGGAACAGAACACGGACCGCGCGCTTTCGGCTGCCGATGATGTCTGCGTACTCGAATCCGGCAGGATGGTCTGGCAGGGCGGGGCCACAGCGGCGCGCGGGGATACCCGTTTTGCGGAAGTTTTTCTGGGGATACATTGACGGGGTCAGGCTGAAGACTGAAGGATGAAGATTTGGGATTTTGTTTCACGGTAAATGCTCATGATCAAGGGTTTGCTCACCCCCCATATGTGAAAATGAATTTACCGAATTTCTACTGACCACTGACTTCTGAATTCTGTTTTTCCATTTTCACGGCAAAAAATCGGTCTGATCAAACTGGGGGGTGAAGGTGTCGTCAAAGGCCATTTCACCGCGCATGTAGTTTTCCACATATGTGATTGGATTGTCATAGGAAAAGGCCAGCCGCCGAAAGTAAAATACCGGATATCCGGGCGCCTCGTCAAACAGGGATGCCAGTTTGGGTGACAGACCGATGGCGGTCATGCTCTGGTTGATTTTGGTCAGGGCCAGGTGGTATTTGTTGATCAGGATGTCGTGAACCGATACCTGCTCGAGATTTTCCTCCAGAATACCGGCGCAGGGGTCGGCAACCAGATAGCGGATGGCATAGCGTACCGGCCTGTCGTCAAAAAAGTTCAGAATGCGAAGCAGAACAACCGGTCCATCTGTCTGCAGTTTCCTGGCAATATCCCGGGGAGGATCCATCAGTCTGGCTTCCAGAACCCGGGTCGTCAGCGTCGCATGGATGTCTTCAGCCCATTTTCGAAATGGCCGCACCCGAAAAAAGCCCCGGGTATAGTGTGTGGTTTTTCGGACAAAGGTTCCCTTTCCGGGAATTCGCTCCACAGAGCCATTCCGTTCGAGTTCATCTAGGGCCCTTCGGGCGGTCATGCGACTGACCCCAAATTGCTGCGCCAACTGATTTTCTGATGGAATGGTATCGGTAAAGGTCCGGGAAGCAATCCCGTTGAGCAGATACTGCTTGATGGTTTCGTATTTGGATACTTTTGGGGTCATTACGTTTGCATGGGCCTGGATGAACACCGGTTTGAGCCGCTTTGGAATCATGTTTGTGGAGTTTTTGATCAAACCGGATTTTTTATACAGGGGTTTGGGGCCGATGTCGAGGGGATTTTTCCCGGGCGTTCAGGATGATGATTTTTCTGGGCGGCAACGGGGATCGGCCGATAAGCTTTTGTCTTTAAAAACGTGAGAAAAAATTACGTTTTTTGATGTTTACGAAATCACTGCAAGCTCCTGAGTTAATTTGGATAATCCTTCCTGAATCAGTTCATATGCCTTTTCGATTTGAGAGGGCTG
>DFZE01000166.1:4914-5280 GCA_002382065.1 Desulfobacteraceae bacterium UBA4064 | reverse complement strand
TCGTTCCGACTCACTCATACCGGAGTGCTTCAATCGGATCCAGTCGGGATGCCCGCCAGGCCGGATAGTAACCAAAAATCATTCCTACGGTAGCCGATACCACAACGGCAGCGGCAATGGCACCAGGCGAATTCTCGATCGGCCACTTCAGAATCAATTGAACCAGATATGAACCGCCGCGACCCAGTGCAATCCCCAGTCCACCGCCAACCAGACACAGCACAACCGCCTCCACCAGAAACTGGCGCAGAATATCCCGGCCTCTGGCGCCCACAGCCATTCGCAATCCAATTTCACGGGTTCTTTCTGTCACCGACACCAGCATGATATTCATGATGCCGACCCCGCCGACAACCAGCGAAATCA
>DFZE01000166.1:0-4720 GCA_002382065.1 Desulfobacteraceae bacterium UBA4064 | reverse complement strand
GGATGTCTGATCCGAAACACTTTGATTGGTGTTGGCCATCGGGCTTCCGGCAACCCGGTATTTGATCGTTGTCCAGGGTGCGATCAACAGATCATCCTGATCAGATCCCATCATGTTGGCCCCTTTGGCAGCCAGAACACCAACCACCCGAAACGACACATTTTTGACCCGAATTTCCCTGCCAATCGGCATTTCATCCATAAACAGTTCCCGCGCAGTCGTCTGACCCAGCAGACATACCTTGTTGGCATTCAGAACATCCCGATCCGTAAACACATCACCTTCGGCAACGGACCAGGATCGGACATGCAGAAATGAGGGCGTTGTTCCGGCAATATAGGACGGGACCCAGTTCCTATTGCCGTAAACGACCTGAGTCCGGGCCCGGACAACCGGCGCCGCACTGCGGACAGCCGGACATTCTCTTAGAATTGCCTCATAGTCTCCCGGTGTCAGGGTCATCACACTTCCGGAACCAAAACTGACACCACCACTGGCTGCCGTACCCGGCAAAATCAGAACGGTATTGGCTCCCATGCTGGCAATGGATTTTTGAATTGCAACAGATGATCCCTGCCCAATTTCCATCATGGCGATGACCGCTCCAATACCAATGACAATCCCCAGGGTTGTCAGCATGGCCCGCATCGGATTTCGTTTCAGGGCCTGAAGCGCCGTTTTCAGGATTCGAAATGCGTTCATGCGGCATCCTCCGCCCGAAATTCTGAAACCGGGATGTTTTCGATCTGGCCGGGCGGCATGACACCCGATTCACATCCGCCATCCACAATCTGTCCATCACAGAGATGGATGGATCGACCGGCATGCGCCGCCACTGCCGGATCATGAGTCACCAGAATGATGGTAATGCCCTCATCCCGGTTCAACTGACGAAACATTTTTAAAACATCCTCACTGGTTCGGGAATCCAGATTTCCGGTTGGTTCGTCCGCCAGCAGGATTGGCGGACGATTGATCAATGCCCGTGCAATTGCCACCCGCTGTTGCTGACCGCCGGACAACCGGGATGGCTCATGATCCATCCGCCCCTCGAGACCCACCCGGCCCAGCATGTCTGCGGCGGCTTTTCTGGCCTGCCGGTCAGTCACCCGTTTTGAAGAATAGGACAACGGCATCAGCACATTGTCCAGTGCGCTGGTGCGGGGAAGCAGATTGAAATTTTGAAAAACAAATCCGATACTCCGATTTCGCAGTTGGGCGCGCCCATCCGGTGACAGACTGGCAATTTCCTGGCCATTCAGCCAGTACAGACCGGATGTCGGCCGATCCAGACATCCCAGAATATTCATCAGGGTGCTTTTTCCGGAACCCGATGACCCCATCAATGCCACCATCTCCCCCGCATCAATGGTCAGAGATATACCTTTCAATACCGGAACCGTCATGTCGCCCATGAAATAGGTTTTATGAATATCCTTCAGCTCGATCAGGCAGGACCCCGGTTTCACTTCTTGCCTCCCTGGTTTCGCCTGAACTGGGGCACAAACGGATTGGATGATTCGGAAGACCCGGATGGTTCTGAAACCGGTTGGCCGATAATGACCGCCATCCCGTCCGAAAGGCCTTCGCCGCGCACTTCAGACATCATGCCGTCATTTTCCCCGATCTGCACCGGAACCGGTTTTACATATTTACCGCTGCGGATCCAGACAATACCGGATTTTCGTGTTTCCGGTCGGTGAGATTCCCGGACAGAAGCAGGCGTGGGTGCAGCCGGATTGTCTTTGGGTGTTTTTTCGGGCGCTGCCGATGGTTTCCTGTATTCCGGATCGATCTGTTCCGGATTCGGCTTGAAGCGCAGCGCCGCATTCGGCGCCAGAAAAACATCGGTAATCCGCTTCAGTTCAAACTGCACATTGGCTGTCAGATACGGCAGGAGTCGCCCACTGGAATTGTCTGTCAGCACCTCCACGGTATAGGATACAACATTCTGGGTCATGGCGGCATTCAGTCGCAGTTTGCCCGCCTTGCCGGTAAACACATCATCCGGATAGGCATCCACCGTAAAACTGACCGGCTGCCCATCATAAATTTTGCCGACATCGGCCTCATTCACGGCCACCCAGACCTGCATCCGTGTCAAATCCTTGGCCAGCAGAAACAGGCTGGGTGCGTTCAGGCTTGCCACCACGGTCTGTCCGATATTGACCCGGCGATCAATGATCACCCCCTTGACCGGTGATCGAATCGTGCAATAACTCAAATTCTGCCGGGCGCGCTGGAGTCCTGCCAGGGCCTGAGACTGACTGGCCGCCGCCTGCAATACCGCAGCGTCTCCAACCAGCACATTGGCGGTTGCCATCTCATATGCCGCCCGATACGCATCGAAATCGGTTTTGGACAGGGCATTTGAAGAACCCAGGTTCTGGACCCGCATCCAGTCCCGTTCGGCCTGAAACCGTTTGGCCTTCAACTGTTCGAGATCGGCTTTGGCCCGCTGAATCGCAGCGCCCGCCTGCCTGACCTGTGCGTCAGCCAGCGCGGCATCCGCCTGATAAAGAGAATCATCGATCTGTGCCAGGATTGTCCCTTCAGCCACCACGGACCCGTAATCAATGCTTCTCCCGTTTTTGTCCGTGCCAAAACTGACCACCTTGCCCGCGATCTGGGCGCCGATATCGATGACTTCCTCCGGTTCAACCGTGCCTGTTGCACTGATGGACACCAGCAGATCACCCCGTTTGATGACATCCATGCGGTAAGAACGTGGTGCATCCTCCGCATTAGGGCCATACAGGTAAACGCCAATGCCGATAACTGCAGCCAGGATTGCTGCGGTCAGGCTGATTTTAATCCAGTTTTTCATGATGGGGTGTTTTTTCCTTTTTATTCCCGGATATGGAATCCCGGGCTATGACGGCTGAAGATCATTTTTCGCGTGTTTCGTGTATTTTGTAGTTAAAAAGTATTTTCACGGTAAANNACGATCATGAATCATTCTGGGAGATACACCCCCATCTATGAAAATGACATATACCTTTTTATTCTGAATTCCGACTTCTGTCTTCTGTCTTTCCATTTTCACGGTAAATTTAAAATACCCGTTTCGGGTTTATGTTTATTTAATCCATATACCCCTGTCAAGAACAAAGCCAGACTCCCAATCATGCTCCGGATCAATCCTTTAACCCCTTTTCATTTTCTGCAGTTTATGATAATAGGGTTAACAAATTCCATGATTACAGGGCGATAAATTTTCAATGCATGTTATGCGCCCATTGGCTACAGTTTTCAATTTACAATCGCTCAAATGTCGCCTGCATGGCGATATGTCAACCGGTGTATGATTATTGCATTCATGAGTCGGGGCAACAAAATTTTTTCGATCAAGGAGGAGAAAAGATGAAATTCAAAATCGGGTTGTTGTTGTGCGCCGTTGTTTGCATGCTGGGTTTTTCAGGTGTGGTTAACGCCGAAATCCAACTCAAGCAACTGGGCGTCAGGCCTTTTTACAAGCCGGAGCTGAAATCTGTGGATGATTTCCGCCAGATGGTCAAAAACACGTTGCCGGACCTGAAAAAAGGGTTTGAAATGGCCGGAGCTGCAAAATTGTTTGACGGATTTGTCAGCCAGGCAGGGCAGCCGGGTATCGAGGAAATCGAAATCAAGCCCGGAGAAAATCTTCAGTGGATGCTGTTCAAAAGCGGCAAACAGGTCAAAGTCATGAAAAATCTTGTATGGGCCGGAAAGAAACCGTTCAAGGCATTCCGGCTGAAGATGGAACAATCCGGCCAACGCTATACGTTTGTCATACCGCTCAAGTGTGGAAACGTGGCACTGGATGAAATGACAACCTTGCCCCCGGCGCCGGTCGTCAAGGCTCCGGAACCCCCCAAACCGGCGCCTGCACCCAACAAATCCCCCCTCTGTCATGTCGATGTCTCTCCTGTCAAACTGATGGCGGGAAAAGAACTGACCATCAATGCATCCCGGTCGAATGATCCGGATGGCGCAATCACCGCAGTATCCATTCAGGTACTGAATAGCCAGAACGAGGTGGTTTCCGAAAAGAAGCTCGACAAGCCCCCCTTCACACATCAAATGGCCATGCCAAAAGCCGGAGACTATAAAATCCGGGTCAGCGTTACCGATGACAAGGGGACCACATCATCTGCGCCGGGGTGTGAAGACAAAATGGTTACGGTCGTTTCCCGCGGACATTTTGTAGCCGATATCGGGGTTCTGTATCAGGATGATCCGGCAACATTTTTGCCGCTTCGGGTCGGCTATGACTATCGTTTCTGTGATTATTTTTCCCTTTTGGGCATGGTTGGATTTGCACCGGTCATACATGGTTATGATGACAGCAATTCGGTAATGGCGGATATCACCGGAAATCTGCATTACAAACGCATGTTTTTCGGAATGGGTGTCGGCTACTGGTATTCCAGCAGGAATGACCGTGTCGATTTCATTTTAAATGCAGGAGTCCGGCTGTATGGCGAACCGGACCAGAAAAATGTTTCCCTGTTTGTAGAAGGCCGATCGGCATTTGATGAATTTGATGAAATTGAAGACTACGGCCGTATTGGTGGTGGACTCCGATTCCAGTTTTAAACACTGATTCATCTGGCGGAACCCTCGGAACCCTGACCCGTTTCGGGTTCCGTCAGTCCCCATGAAAATCCTTTCCTATAGCTTTCCAGAAAAAGATTTAGGGTGCGTTATCGGTCAGGGATGGCCGAGAAAAGGCCTATCC
>DFZE01000125.1:6846-29517 GCA_002382065.1 Desulfobacteraceae bacterium UBA4064 | reverse complement strand
GGGATGGCCGAGAAAAGGCCTATCCCTTCCCTGCTGCCATCCCAAAATCATTATCTGAAAAGCTATATTATTTGGAACAAAAGGAAAATTCATGATTATCACCGAAATATTGGCCAGAAATGCCCGTATGTATGAAAATGAAACAGCCCTTATTGTGCGTGTTCCACAGTCCGGACTCCGGGAAGAAATCACCTGGCGGCAATTTGATGAAATGGCCAACCGGATTGCGTCTGCGCTGATACGCCGGGGGGTTAAAAAAGGGGATCGGGTGGTTCAGCTCATGACCAATTCCCTGAACTGGCTGCCGGTCTATTTTGGGATTCTGCGAACCGGCGCATGGGTCGTTCCCCTCAACTACCGGTTTGATGCCAGAACTATCTGCCGGTGCATTCAAACCGCAGAAGCCCGGGTCATGATTTTTGGACCCGAGTTTATCGAACGGATAGCGGCTGAGAAATGCGCCATCGACCGACACATTACCCGTTATATATTTGATGGCGAAAATGAGATCCGACCCGATTATGCGGAATCGCTCAATGCCATTATGACTGCGGTTTCAACAGATCCACCGGAAATCGAAATTGATCCCGCTGACGAGGCCGGGCTGTATTTTACATCCGGGACGACGGGTGACCCCAAGGCCACGTTGTTGACCCATCGCAACCTGGAATTTGCCTGCTATGTGGAAAACAGTCATCACAGTCAGACGCATTCGGATAATTTTCTTCTGATTCCGCCGCTTTATCATACCGGCGCCAAAATGCACTGGTTCGGGAATTTTATTGTGGGCGCCAAGGCCGTCATTTTGAGGGGATTTGACCCCAAATCCATACTGGAGGCCATTTCAGAAGAGGGGGTCACGATTGTCTGGCTGCTGGTCCCATGGGCGCTGGATATTCTCTTTGCCATCGAAAGCGGGGAAGTCAAACTTCAGCATTATCGGCTGGAGCAGTGGCGGATGATGCATATCGGGGCCCAACCCGTGCCACCCAGTCTGATTCGGGAATGGATGAAACGCTTTCCGCATCACCAGTATGATACCAATTATGGCCTGACCGAATGCACCGGTCCCGGCTGTGTGCATCTGGGTGTTGAAAACCGGCATAAAGTCGGCGCCATTGGGCGGCCGGGTTTCGATTGGGAAACCATGATCGTGGATGCGGACAGAAATCCGGTTTTACCCGGAGAACCCGGAGAGCTGATGATACGGGGACCGGGTCTCATGCGGGAATATTATCGCAATCCGGTTGCCACAGAAAGCGTTCTGGTGAATGGATGGCTGTTGACCGGCGATATCGCGCGCCAGGATACGGACGGGTTTATCTGGCTGGTTGACCGGAAAAAAGATGTGATCATCACCGGTGGCGAAAATATATTTCCGGTTGAAATTGAGGATTTTCTTCAATCCCATCCCGCAATTCAGGATGTTGCCGTCATTGGACTTCCCAGTTTCAGGCTGGGGGAAATTACTGCGGCAATCATTCAGTTCAAGCCGGGTCAGACAGTCAGTCGGGAAGAAATTATGGAATACTGTCAGGGGTTGCCCCGATACAAGCGGCCCCGAAAAATCATTTTCAGTACGGTTCCCCGAAATCCAACCGGAAAAATTGAAAAACCCAAACTGAGGAAGCAATTTGCAGGGATATCGGAAAGTTTTCAGATATAGACTTTCAGAAAAATAATTTCGCTGCGTTATCGGTCGGGAATGGCCNNAATTAATTTTCTGAAAGTCTATAGGACGCCTCAAATCTTTTTAAGCGCATCCTCGAGGGTGGGGACAATGGGTAAAAACCGGTCAAATCCGGCAATTTCAAATATCTCCCGTACATAATCCGCCATGGCACAGAGAATGAACTGCCCACTGCCGGACTTCATTTTTTTTGCGGTTTTGACAACAATCCGAAGCCCCGCACTGGTGATGTAGTCCATCTGTTTGCATTCCATGATGATATGTTTGGCGCCATTATCCAGACTGAGGAGGATGCGTTTGTCAAGCTCTGCAGATGTATTCGAGTCCAGTCGCCCATGGATGCTGAATATGCAGATATCATTCTGCCGGGATTCAAGAATTTCCATAATTATCCTTTTTTGTTACAGAAGGCTGACCCCAATTTTTTTCTGACATGACACACATCCCTCGGATCGGTCCGCCAGAAATTGCTCCTCCCATTGCCGAATGCCATCCACAATGGATTGAAACATGCCGGGCATGAGTGCGGGAAACTGTTCCATGGCGCGTGAAAATTTGTCCCGGGAAAGAATCAGGCAAATCATTTCTGTTGTGGCCCGCATTGAAAAGAGTCGGCGGGTGTTGCCCAAAAGTGTCAGGCCGCCGAAAAAAATTCCCGGTTCATAGGATCGGATGATCTGATCCACGCCATCGCGCGAATAGATCAGATCGGCGCTGCCGGAAATAATATAAAAGGCCTGACCATCATCGTCATCCTGGGTAAAGAGATAATCACCTTCCCGAAATTTTTCACGGGTGCACAGATAGGCAAATACCTTGAGGGATTCGATCGGAATTTCGGAAAAAAAATAAATTTCCCGAAGGATTTTAAGATTTTCCTGAAATTCACAGGTCTGGCAAGGCTCATTTTTTTCCGCCGACAAGCTCATACAGTACTCCTTTTCTGGCAATCAGTTCATCATAGGAACCCAGTTCAATGATTTTTCCGGCCTTCATCACCGCTACCTTGTCATAGTTTTTGATGATATCCAGGCGATGAACAACTGAAATAATGGTGCTTTTGCCTTTCCAGCGGGTATCGATCAGGTTTTGAATCCGGGTTTGGGATTTATTGTCCAAGGCAGATGTCGCCTCATCCATGATCATCAATCGGGGCGCTTTCAGAAACGATCTGGCAATGGCCAGTTTCTGACGTTGTCCGCCGGACAACCTGTCGCCCTTGCTGCCAACATCGAACTGCATGCCGATTTCAACAATGGTTTCCAGAAAATCCTCTTCAATGATCAGTTGAATGATGCTTTGATTGATCAAATCCAGCGCCTTGGGGTTGGATGTGGTTACCTGGCCGAACAGAATGTTGTTCAGAATGGTTTGGGTATATATATATTCGGAAATTTTATAAAAGGAAAATGCATTGGGATGATCCAGTGCGATTTTCTCCCGGAAAAGGGATCTGGCATCCAGAATCAGCCGTTCCAGGATGGGGGGGAGTGACACCAGCTTGTGGCTTCCGGGTTTGAATCGGAGTGCCAGGCGCAAAAGATAATCCTGATCATTTTTGTGCATTTGATTCAGGCGGGTTCGTTTCAGTTGATCGGCAATGCGTCGGGCGTCATCCCATTCTTCCAGGGTGATGGGACTCTGCTCAAAAAAAATGGCATCCGGGGACAGACTGCCCAAAATATCCACCGTCTGCTTGATGAGTTCCGCCCCCAAACTGATCAATGGACGGGCGAGTTCCGCCTGACTGAGAAATTCGAGAAAATACGGGTTGTGAATCAGGCCGGATTCCGCAAAATCCGGTGTGTTGGCAGATCCCAGAAAGAGATTGTCTGCAACACTGGCGTGATACAGAAAGCGCTCTTCATCAAAAAATTCGAAATAATCCGCCAACTTCTGGCCATATTCGCGTTTGAAATTTTCGCGTACCCGAATCAACTGTTCCGTCAGATCGGCATGACTTTCACGGGATAAAATCGTGTTAAGCCCAAAGCGCAATACATCCAGAAAAATGCCGGTTTGATGCAGAACCGCAATCTTGTCATCCAGGCTGGTCAACAGAATATCGCCTTTTAAATCCTGAAGGGCGGATACGGAATACAACAGGTTTTCTTCGATGGTGCCGGAAAAAATGAAGGGACTTTGGGATACAAACCCCATGTTGTTGACCATGTCCTGTTTGGTCATTTCGGCGACTTCTTTTTCGCCGATATAAATATGGCCGTCCGTATATTTGTAGAGTTGGCCGATGCAGAGCGCCAGTGTGCTTTTGCCAGAGCCGGAAAATCCGACCAAAGCCAGGGTTTCACCCGGTTTGAGCGACAGGGAAATATTTTCCAGCAACTGGATGCCACTGTCGGTGACAAATGACAGATCCTTGACCTCAATGCTGCCATCCAGATCGTAAATCGGTCGGGAATGATCCTCCAGCAGAAATTCAACCGGCATGTCAAAATATTCCATGGTGCGTTTGTAACTGACCGAGGCATCCATGTAAACCTGATAGAAATCAATCAGCTCTTTCCAGGGGTCATACAGCTTCTCCTGGGCGGACAGAAACGCAACCATGGCGCCCAGTTCCAATTGGCCGTTCATGGCCAGATATCCGCCCAGGATGAAAATGATAAATGGTCCCAGATTGACGAAAAAATTGTTGCCCACCTTGACACCCTGTTTGTAGAGAGTCCAGATGATGCGGATTCTGAGCATTTCATCAACAATTTTTCCGAAGCGGTTGTTCTCTACCCGGAATGTTCCGTTTCCCTGAATCTCATGAATTCCGGTAATGGCTTCTCCGATTCGGCTGGATAATATGCGGGTGTTGTCCACCCGTTTCTTGTTGTAGAGATTGGCGCGTTTTTGCAGCATGGGAATTAAAAAGATGATAATGGGATAGATTGCAAATGAAATTACAGCCAACAGCCAGTTCTGGAAAACCAGATAGCCTGCAAAGGTAACCAGTGTCAGAATATTGATGATTGGGGTGGAGATGGCCTGGCCCACATACGCACCGGCAGATGTCAGCTCGGTGACCAGAGCCGAAACCACCATTCCGGGTTGGGCCTTTCTGTAAAAGCTCAGCGGCAGGGTGATGAGATGTTCAAACAGCCCTTTACGCATATTGGCCAGAACCCGCTCGGAAATCAGGGTCTGAAGAATGGTAATGACATATTTCAATCCGCTGGCCAGAAGCACGGCAACCAGATAGATACCGCAATACAGAAAGAGCAGATCCATCTTGCGCAGGTTGATGGCTTCATTGATGATCCGCTTCTGCATTTCCAGCGGAATGACCCGGGCAAAAACCGTAATGGCAATGATCAGTACCAGTATGATCTGAAGTTTGAGATTTTCACCAAGAACCCAGGAAGATAAGGGCTGCTTGACAATGGGGATGGATGATTTTTTCATGTATGTCTTCCTTGGCAATGCCAGCGGGTTGAAAGACTTGAGGCCGGCTAAAAATATAGGGTTCGGGAACCATCTCCGCATTGTCATACGGAATTACTTAAAGATAACGATTTTAAAAGGGAGCCAGGAAAAAAATCCAACTTTTACCGGTCATCCGCGGTGATACCGCAAACCAAACCATTGATCCTGAAGTCTGTACATCATTGTCTGAAAAAATCAGAGGTGATGACGGGTAGATGAAACCCGAAAATATTGCCGAAACTATAAAAAAGTGTTATTCAGGTGTCAAGCCTATATCTGGAAAAAGAGAAGAAAGCAAAAGGTCATTTTTATATCTTGAAAAAAAGCAGGCAAGAAATAATGGTTGTTACCCCCTGTAAACTGTCTCCGCAGGCAATAATCTCTCAGGCATCAGATGTTTTACGGATTGAATCCGAAGGAATACTCAATCTGATCTCCCATATCGATAACCGGTTTGTGGAAATGGTCGATGTGATCTGCCGATCGAGTGGACGGGTGATTGTCAGTGGTATCGGCAAATCCGGTATTGTGGGACGCAAGATCGTGGCCACCCTCAACAGCACCGGAACCCGGTCCCTGTTTCTTCATCCGGTGGAAGCCATGCATGGTGATCTGGGAATGGTCTGCCAGGAAGATGTTTTTCTGGCACTCTCAAGCAGCGGTGAGACCGATGAACTGAATTTGCTGGCGCCCAGCATTCGCAAAATCGGCTGCAAAATGATTGCATTCACCGGAAAAATTCATTCCACTCTGGCGGTTATCAGTGACATTGTGATCAATGTGGGCGTCAATCGGGAAGCCTGTCCACTGGGGCTTGCTCCAACAGCCAGTTCGACCGCCCTTTTGGCCATGGGGGATGCACTGGCCGTAGTCCTGATCAATCAGAAAAAATTCAACCATAGCGATTTCAGGCGGGTGCATCCGGGCGGAAACCTGGGATTGCGGCTTTCCAGCCGGGTTCAGGATATCATGTTGACCGGAGAAGCGGTTCCGCAAATTCCTCAGGGTTCGACATTTGATCAGGCCCTGAAGGAAATCAATCGTCTGGAGCTGGGCGCAACCCTGGTTACCGAACCCGATAACCGGTTGGCCGGCATTGTGACAGACGGTGACATTCGCAGGCTGTTGGCCAGACATACCGATATATTTTCCATTTGTGTGGATCAGGTCATGACCCCAAATCCCAGATGCGTTTTCGTGGATTCACTGGCCTGTGACGCCCTGAACCTGATGGAAAAGCATCAGATTACCATTCTCCCGATTCTGGACACCGATAACAGGATTGAAGGCATATTGCATCTGCATGACATTCTGGGCAAAGGGGAATTCAAGTTCAATGGAAAGCATGAGACATGAAGGGAAAAGGATAACTCGTGAAACAGAACAAAGCGATGGAATTTGAATCCATGGATGCCACCATTCCGGTGCTGGGGGCGGCCAAGATTCTTTCTCCCATGCGGAAAGCCAATCGCATGTCAACAGATGGCATGTTTGTAACCGACAATGACCGGGTTGTCATCGATGTCGATCCCACACGGATTGCCCGCCAGATCGCCAATGGCAAACCGCTTGCTGCATTTGAAATGGCCGGTCCCCGGGAGCGGATTTATTTCGATCCCAAAAAGCTTCGGTGTGCCATGGTGACCTGCGGGGGGTTGTGTCCGGGGCTGAACGATATCATCCGCGCCATTGTTCTGGAGCTGTATTTTGGTTATGGGGTCAGTCACATTGCCGGCATCCGGTATGGCCTTCAGGGATTCATTCCGGAATATGGTCATGATATCATGGATCTCAATCCGGAAAGTGTGGGATGGATTCATGAAAAAGGCGGCACCATTCTGGGATCTTCCCGGGGGCCGCAACCCATCGATGCCATTGTTGACAGTCTGGAACGGATGAATATCGGTATATTGTTCATGATCGGCGGCGATGGAACCCTGAAGGCCGCAATCAAAATCGCCGACGCCATCATGGAAAGAGGGTTGAAAATCTCCGTGGTCAGTATTCCCAAAACCATTGACAACGATATTCATCTGGTTTCAAAATCTTTCGGCTTTGATACCGCAGTTGACATCGCAACCCTGGCGGTGAAGGCCGCCCATAACGAAGCCGAGGGTTATCCCAATGGTATCGGCCTGATCAAGCTCATGGGCAGGTATTCCGGATTTATCGCTTCCACGGTCGTGTTGTCGCAACAGGATGTCAACTATGTTCTGATTCCTGAGGTGGATTTCGATCTGGATGGGCCAAACGGACTGCTGGTTTCTCTGGAAAAACGGCTTGACACTCGAAAACATGCCGTCATCGTGGTTGCAGAAGGCGCAGGTCAGAAGTTTTTTGAGGGTGAAAAAAGTGAACGGGACGAGTCCGGCAATATTCGGCTCAAGGATATCGGACTGTATTTGAAGGAGAAAATTGTAAATTACTTTAAAACCCGGCAGATTGACATTTCGTTGAAATTCATCGATCCCAGTTATATCATCCGCAGTCTGCCGGCCAATGCCAACGACCGTGCGTTTTGCAGTGTTCTGGGACGGGATGCGGTTCATGCGGGAATGGCCGGAAAAACCCGGCTTCTGATCGGTCACTGGAACAATCATTTTGTTCATATACCCATGTCGGCCTCAGCCGATGAACGCAAGCAGGTCGATCCCGACGGCAAACTCTGGCGAAGCATTCTGGAAGCAACCGGGCAGGGGCAGTTGAAAAATTCAATAATCTGAGATTCTATTCCATATGCTCAAGGACGCAATCAAATGGCAAGTGATGAAACTGTTCAACCCTCCAATTTTATTCGAAATATCATTCTTGAAGACATCAGGGCCGGCAAGCATGGGGGGCAGGTAACAACCCGGTTTCCACCAGAGCCAAACGGATATCTGCATATGGGGCATGCCAAATCCATCTGCCTCAACTTTGGTCTGGCAAAAGGATTTGGCGGCGAGTGTCACCTCCGGTTTGATGATACCAATCCCGGCAAGGAAGATGTGGAGTATGTGGAGTCCATCCAGGAAGATGTCCGCTGGCTGGGATTTGACTGGGGCGCGCATTTGCACTATGCATCGGATTATTTCGATCGCCTGTTTGAATTTGCGGTTCAACTGATACAGTCAGGAAAAGCCTATGTATGCAGTCTGAGCCCGGATGAAATCCGTCAGTATCGGGGTACACTGACAGAGCCTGGAAAAAACAGTCCCTACCGGAACCGGAGCATTGACGAAAATCTGGATCTCTTTTATCGCATGAAAGCCGGCGAATTTGAGGAGGGTACCCATGTCCTGCGTGCCAGAATCGACATGTCCTCCCCCAACATCATTTTGCGGGATCCGACACTTTACCGCATCCGGAAGGTATCACATCATCGAACCGGAAACACGTGGTGTATTTATCCCATGTATGATTTTACCCACTGTTTGTCCGATTCAATCGAAAACATCACTCATTCCATCTGCACCCTGGAATTTGAAAACAACCGGGCCCTTTATGACTGGGTTCTGAATGAACTGGATACGCCGTGCCATCCCCAGCAGATCGAATTTGCCCGCCTGAATCTCAGCTTTACGGTATTGAGCAAACGAAAATTGATACAACTGGTGGATCAGGGACATGTTTCCGGATGGGATGATCCTCGGATGCCCACCATTTCCGGAATGCGGCGGCGGGGATATACACCGCATGCCATTCATAATTTTTGTGAACGGATAGGTGTTGCCAGGCGGGACAGCACAGTGGATATGGCCCTCCTGGAATACTGCATTCGGGAAGATTTGAATGACAAGGCCCTGCGGGTCATGGGAGTTCTCAATCCCCTGAAAGTCATTATCGACAATTATCCGGAAAATCAGGTGGAATCGCTGGAAGCACCCTATTATCCGGACCGGCCGGAGATGGGCTCCAGAATCGTGCCATTTTCAAAGGAACTCTTCATTGAAGCAGATGATTTCATTGAAGATCCGCCCAAAAAATTTTTTCGGCTGTCGCCGGGCCGGGAAGTCAGGCTGCGATATGCCTATTTTTTGAAATGCGAGACGGTGGTACATGACCCGTTGACTGGAAAGGTTGTTGCGCTTCACTGTACCTATGATCCGGAAACCAGAGGCGGCGGGGCGCCGGATGGCCGCAAGGTCAAGGCCACCCTCCACTGGGTATCCGCAGCTCATGCCGTTCCGGCTGAAGTCCGAGTTTACAATCACCTGTTTATCAAGCCCGATCCCACGGAAACACCGGATGGACAGGATTTTATTTCCAGTATCAATCCGGACTCGCTTCAGGTTTTAAACCATTGCATGATCGAGCCCAGTCTGGCCAATGCAGATACCAATACCCGGTATCAGTTTGAGCGCCTGGGATATTTTTGTCTGGACAGCCGGGATTCACGCCCCGACGCACTGATTTTTAACCGAACCGTCACGCTTCGGGACGAATGGGAAAAAATTAAAAAACAGGCTGCAACCTGAAAAGGAGGCTGTCATGCCAGATCCTGTAATGATTTTTGGCAAGAATACCTGACCCTTTACCCGCGCGGCTCGTGAAGCCTATGCCGGTCAGGAAAAAACAGTGGCCTATTTTGATGTCAAGTCAGACATCAAGCATATTGAAACCATGCTCACCTGGTCAAAAGGAGATCGTCATATACCGGTTATTGTGGAAAATGGCATTGTGGCAATTGGATTTGATGGTAAATCCTGACGGGTGTGACAGGTTCCGGCTGGATGCCGGAATTGATTACGAAAGCTTTCAAGATAAAGCTTTTGGGTGCGTTATCGGTCGGGGATGGCCAAGAAAAGGCCTATCCCCTCCATGCTGCCTTCCCAAAATCTTTATCTTAAAAGCTGTAAATGGTGTGCAGACAGATTTGAAATCTGAAATACCATAGCAAAAGGACTATATGGAAAAACAATTTGTGATCGACAATCTGTCGCTGGGAGAATCCTGGCGTCTTTTCCGAATCATGGGAGAATTTGTGGAAGGGGTGGAGGCGCTTTATGATATTGGTCCGGCGGTCAGCATTTTTGGCTCTGCCAGGGTCAAGCCCGAAGAGCCTGCCTACCGGAAGGCCGAGCAGTTGGGGGCGCTGTTTGCAAAAAACCGGTTTGCCGTCATCACTGGCGGCGGCGGCGGGATTATGGAAGCGGCCAATAAAGGCGCTGCCGAGGCGGGTGGAACATCCATCGGCATGAACATCAAGCTGCCATTCGAGCAGAAACCCAATTCTTTTGCCAATATCCAGATCGAGTTTGACTATTTTTTTATCCGCAAGGTCATGTTTGTCAAATATGCCATGGCCTATGTCGTCATGCCGGGCGGTTTTGGCACCCTGGATGAACTTTTTGAAGCCATCACCCTGATTCAAACCCATCGCATCAAGCCGTTTCCGGTCATTCTGATCGGATCGGATTACTGGACCGGACTGGTCAAATGGATCAAATCCCAACTGCTGGTCAATGGCCGGATATCTAATGGTGACATGGATATTTTCCAGATCATTGATGATCCCGAGGAAGTGGTCAAAGCTGTCAAAAGGCTGGTCATTATATAAAATGTCAATCGACATGTCTGTCAATGCAGAATCTGACTGAGAAAAAGTCTGGTCCGATCATGCTGCGGATTTTCAAAAAAGGTCTGCGGGTCGTTTGATTCCAGAATCTGACCAAAATCCATGAACAGCACACGGTGGGCCACGCTTCTGGCAAATCCCATTTCATGTGAGACCACAATCATGGTCATACCTTCCTGAGCCAGATTGATCATGACGTCCAGAACTTCCTATACCATTTCCGGGTCCAGGGCGGATGTGGGCTCATCAAACAGCATGACCGTCGGTTTCATGCACAGACTTCGGGCGATGGCCACCCGTTGCTGCTGGCCCCCGGAAAGCTGGCCGGGGTATTTGCGGGACTGTTCGGCAATATGCACTTTTTCCAGATACATCATGGCGGTTTTTTCAGCTTCCTGGCGGGGTGTTTTTCGAACCCATATCGGACCCAGGGTCAGATTTTCCAGAATGGTCAGGTGGGGGAACAGGTTGAAATGCTGGAAAACCATCCCCACTTCGGCGCGAATTTTTTCGATATTCTTGATGTCATTGGTCAGTTCCATGCCATCAACAATAATTTTTCCCTGCTGATGCTGCTCCAGACGGTTGATGCATCGAATCAATGTGGACTTTCCGGACCCGGACGGGCCGCAGATGACAATCCGCTCTCCCCTGTGAATGGTGAGGTTGATCCCTTTCAGCACATGAAACTCGCCATACCACTTGTGCATGTCGGATATTTGAATGATGGTGTTCTCTGATTCGACGGACCCGAATGGTCCGGTCTGCATGTCACTCATGTATGCTCCGTTTTTACTCATGCGCCCAGTTCTTTTTCCAGGCGTCTGCTGTAATTGGACATGGCATAGCAGCAGGTGAAATAGATGCAGGCCAGAAAAAAATAGGCCTCCGACGAAAACCCCATCCAGTTAGGATTGGCCAGGGTGGCCTGTGTGGTTTTCAGAATATCATACAGGGCAATGATGACCACCAGGGACGTATCCTTGAACGCCGAAATCAGAATGCTGACCGATGGCGGAATGACAATTTTCAGGGCCTGGGGCAAAATTATCAGTCGCATGGTCTGGACATAATTCAGCCCCAGTGATTCCGCCGCTTCATATTGTCCTTTGGCGATACCCTGAAGACCGCCCCGGACCACCTCCGCAATATATGCTGCAGTAAACAGAATGATGGCAACCTGGGCACGCAAAATTTTATTGATGGTGATGCCCTCGGGCAGAAACAGGGGAAAGATGACAGCGGACATGAAGAGCAGGCTGATCAGGGGCACGCCGCGAATCATTTCGATATAAATGACCGAAAGAATGCGGATGGCCGGCATTCTGGACCGCCGCTCCAATGCCAGCAGAATGCCCAGGGGATAGGCCGCAGTCAAACCGAATATGGCCAAAAGAAATGTCAGTGGCAATCCACCCCACTGCTCGCTGTCAACCGTGGACAATCCAAACAGACCGCCTTTCATCAGAATGCCCATCAAAACCAGGCCGGCCATCCATCCATACACCAGCCATCGGTTCCAGAAATTCCGGTTGCGACTGATCAGCAGCAGGAGAATCAGCAGAACCACCGCAAGGCTTGGCCGCCAATGAATATCATGAGGATAAAATCCAAAGAGAATGAACCGGTAATTGGATGAGATGATGGACCAGCATGCGCCGTCGATGTTCCGGCATTCTGCAGGCGTCGAGACCCACAGGCTGTCGATAAAAACCCATGCAATCAGTGGCGGAACAGTTTTCCAGAGAAACAGGAGAGATGCGATGGTCAGAATGGAATTGAGCACATTGTTGAACAGGTTGCTCCGGATCCATCCGATAATCCCCACACTGGTGACCGGAGGCCGGATATCCTCTGTGATGATCTGATAAACCGTCATGCAATGCCTTTTAAAAACAGTAGTCAGTAGTCAGAAGAAAAATTGATATCGCATTCAAGATAATGATTTTGAGAGGGCAGCCGGGGGATTTGATCCGTTCAGCCATCAGGCTTTCAACCCGGGCAGTCATAAAAAATGAAATTGAGGATAGCCTTGCAAAGACGGGATAAAATGATATAAAAGATTGAAGCTCGTATTTTTGACCGGCAATTTAACCCCATCCGGGGGATCATGTATAACGCAAATGAGAAGGACGTGATCATTCAATGAATCTGTTGCAGACCTTTAATGTTTTTCCATCTCTTCCCCAGCCAATCCGTTTTTTGGAGAAGCTGTCCCGGAATCTCTGGTGGAGCTGGCAGCGGGATGCCATCGATCTTTTCAGACGGATTGACCCGAAGTTATGGTCAGAATCCAAAGGTAATCCGGTCATGTTTCTGACCCTGATTCCGCAGAACCGGTTTTTGGAAATATCCCGGGACGAGAGCTTTCTGATTCATCAGCAGCAGGTCATGAAGCAGTTTATTGCCGAAATCGAGAGTGACGCTGAAGAAAATATGTCGCCCTATGGTGCAAATGGAACCATTGCCTATTTTTCCATGGAATTTGGCATCCATGAAAGTGTTCCCCTTTTTGCAGGCGGACTGGGGATACTGGCTGGAGATCATCTCAAATCTGCTTCGGACATGGCGCTGCCACTGACCGGCGTGGGCCTTTTTTATCAGAATGGCTATTTTCATCAATACCTGGATCATGATGGCTATCAGCAGGAAGAATATCCGGAAACCGATGTGTTCATGCTTCCCATGGACCGGGTTCTGGACAGCAATGGAAATGATCTGATCATATCGGTTGACGGTCCGACCGGCGTCATTCACGCCTGTGTCTGGAAACTGCAGATTGGCCGGATACCACTGTATCTTCTGGATGCCAACATTGGGCTTAACGCGCCGGAAAATCGATCCATCACCTCCAATCTGTATGCCGGAGACTATGAAAAACGTCTGGCCCAGGAGGTGCTGTTGGGTATCGGCGGTATTCGAGCGCTGACCGCCATGAATATTTTTCCAACGGTCTGTCATATCAATGAGGGGCATCCGGCATTTGCCAGCATCGAACGCCTGTATGAATTCATGAACCGGTATCGTATCGACATCCGCACGGCACTGGAAATCATTCCCCGATCCACGGTATTTACCACGCACACGCCTGTGGCGGCCGGACACGACGAATTTCCCTCCCATTGGGTTGAACCGTATCTGAGACCGTTGTCCGAACGGATCGGGGTATCCTGTGATGAAATGATATCCTGGGGTCAGCCCCAGAATGGCGGGATTGAAAAGCCGTTTTCCATGTTCATTCTGGGAAAGCGCATGGCCCATTACTGTAACGGTGTGAGCCGTCTGCACGGGCGGGTGGCCCGACGAATGTGGGCGCATTTGTGGCCCGGTCTTCCGGAAAATGAGGTTCCCATCACCCACATCACCAACGGTGTTCATGTCGCGACCTGGATTTCCCACGAATATTCATCCCTGTTTGAACGGTATATCGGTCCCAACTGGGAAATGGATATCCGAAATCCGGAAATCGTCAAACGCTTCTATGATATCTATGACGAAGAGCTGTGGCGGGCGCACGAGAACAATCGGGCCAGACTGGTCCGGACCTGTCGAAAAAAAATGGTCGATCAGTATCGGAGACGCCATGCTCCCATGTCCATGATGAAGGATGCCGAGTCGGTCCTGGATCAGGGAGCGCTGACCATCGCCTTTGCCAGACGGTTTGCCTCATATAAACGGGCGTATCTGATCCTTCAGGATCCGGATCGGCTGGAAGCCATGATCACCTCGCAAGATCATCCGGTTCAGTTCATTTTTTCCGGAAAGGCGCATCCCAAGGACAAGGAAGGTAAGGATCTCATCAAAAGACTGGTGGAATTTGCCCGGCGCGCCAGTGTGCGGCGCCGGATTGTATTTCTGGAGGATTATGGCATACATACGGCCAGATACCTGGTTCAGGGTGCGGATGTCTGGCTGAACAATCCGCGCAGGCCCTTTGAGGCATGCGGCACGTCCGGCATGAAAGCGGCCATCAATGGCGTACTGAATGCGAGTATTCTGGATGGATGGTGGGATGAGGCGTATACCGAGCAGTGTGGCTGGATGATCGGAGATGGTTTTGAATATTCCGATTCGGGATATCAGGATATCGTGGATTGCCGGTCTCTTTTCAATGTTCTGGAAAACGAGGTCATTCCCTGTTTCTATGACCGGGAAAAAGGGGGGCTGCCGGTCAGATGGATCAAAATGATGAAGGAATCCATGAAAACGACGATCCAGAATTTCAGCAGCCAGCGCATGGTCAGTGAATATGAACAGTTGCATTATCTTCATTCGGCCTACCATACGGCCGAGCTTTTGCGTAACGATGCAGAAGCAGCCCGTCAGATTCATGCCCAGGATGAACGTCTGATGTATCTCTGGAAAGACATTGTCGTTAAACATCCGGTCAGTGATTTCAAATATCAGTACCGTCTGGGCGATCCGCTGGATGTTTCGGTTGATGTCTTTCTGGGCCAACTGCATCCGGATGAAGTCGATATTGAACTTTGTGTCGGGAAATCCCGGTCCGTAGATGGAATGGATGACATTCAGACCGAAAAAATGTATGACTGGAATGAATTGGGTCATGGTCATTTTCAATATCGGCGTTCAATCATCTGTGGAAAATCCGGCAGATTTGCATTTACCGTCCGGGTAATGCCAAGAGGTGATGACTGCACCCGATATACACCGGGTCTCATTACGTGGGCGTCTTAGTTAGCGCCTGAACGGAAAACTTTTTNNTTTTTCTGTATCAAAAAAATCGAAATTCGAAGCACGAAATCCGAAACAATGACCAAAAGAAAACTGTTCAAAACAGTGTATTGACGGATATATCCTTTTGGTCATTCCAAAATTTGGATTTTGAATTTGTTTCGATTTTCGGATTTCGGTATTCGAATTTTGCCTGAACAGGAATTTTCGTTCAGACACGAGTTAACTGGCAGGAAGTCGCAAAGAGCGTGATATTCTGAGCAGCCACCTTCACCACCAGATATGAAAATGAAATGAACCGGAATCATTCGGAATCGGTATCAATGCTTTTTTGATCTTTCGATTCTGATACCGACCCCGACACCGACAACAGCAAAGCGGTAAGGCGGCTTGGCCACTTCTCAATACGCACGACTCATGTTTCAATACTGAATGTATTTTCACGATAACCGTTATCAAAAAGGACACAGCCATCATGAAACAATCCCGAAATCCCCGGATACTGGTGGTGACCCCGGAGGTGACCTATCTTCCCAACCGGATGGGCAGCATGGCCAGTTATCTGACGGCCAAAGCAGGTGGTTTGGCTGATGTCTCCGCCGCGCTGATCAATGCGTTGTTCGACCAGGGGGCTGATGTTCATGTGGCTCTGCCGGATTACCGGTCATTATTCAGCGACAGACTGGCTCCTTTTATTCAAAAAGAATACCATGAACTGAACAGCAAAATGCCCCAGGACCGGATTCATCTGGCTGAAGACCGGGCGTTTTATTATCTCAACCGGGTATATTCGGATTACTGGCAGGAAAACATCAAACTGGCTCTGGCATTTCAACGGGAGGTTATCAACAATATCGTCCCCCGGGTTCGACCGGACCTGATCCACTGCAATGACTGGATGACCGGGCTGATTCCCGCCATGTCCAGACGTCTGAACATCCCCTGTCTGTTTACGGTTCACAATATTCATACCATGAAATGTCATCTGTCCCTGATCGAGGATCGGGGTATCGATGCGGCCTATTTCTGGAATCACCTGTACTACGAGCGGATCGCCCATGAATATGAGGCCATTCGGGAAAACAATCCGGTGGACTTTTTGACCAGCGGCATTTTTGCGGCCCACTTTGTCAATACGGTCAGTCAAACCTTTCTGCTGGAAGTGGTGGAAGGCCGGCATTCATTTGTGGAAAAATCCATTCAGAACGAGCTGACCAACAAATGGCGTGCGGATTGCGCTGTGGGAATTCTGAATGCGCCGGACCCGGCATTCAATCCGGCGATTGATCCGTCACTTCACCAATCCTATGGTCCGGATACGGTCATGACGGGCAAGCAGGCCAATAAACAGGCGATTCAGAAACTGTTGGGGCTGATCGAGGACGTTCATGCCCCGATTTTTTTCTGGCCGTCCCGGCTGGACAGCATTCAAAAGGGATCGCAGTTGCTATCGGATATCCTGTTTTCCGTGGTCTCCCGATACTGGGATAACAATCTTCAGATCATTTTTGTGGCCAATGGAGAGTATCAGCAGCATTTTCGGGATATTGCCCTGTTTCATGGCATTAAGAACCGGGTGGCGGTCTGCGATTTCAGCGAGCAACTCGAACATCTGGCCTATGGTGCTGCGGATTTTATACTGATGCCGTCCCTGTTTGAACCCTGCGGATTGCCCCAGATGATTGCCCCCATTTACGGTGCACTGCCGGTGGCCCATGATACCGGCGGCATTCATGACACCATCATCCATCTGGATGTGAATCAGAACAGGGGCAATGGGTTTCTGTTCCGGTATTTTGATTCCATCGGATTGTCCTGGGCCATTGATCAGGCCATGTCCTTTTATGTACTTCCGGAATCTGTCAGAATCCCCCATATTCAGCGGATCATGACCGAAAGTCTGTCCCGGTTCAATCATGAAGAAACGGCCCGCCAGTATATCGATCTGTATGAAAAAATGCTTCAGCGGCCTTTGATTAACATGTTTTGAAAAAGACAGGGGCAAGGGGGCAGAGGGTGGCTGCCGGCTGTCCCGCCAGCCACCCTTGCTTCAGTCTTCTCCCCAATATCTTTTGCCTGCCAGACGCAGACGGCCACCGCGTAAGAATTGGGAGCCCATCTACACCAATCCCCGTTCCCCCAGATTGCCATAGCGGTGCCAGGTGTTGCAGATACTCTGTTCGCGGACATAGTTCAGGAGTTCGATCCGTCCGTCCATCAGAACCGGTGTCCGGGCAATGTAAAATCCGGTTCGGGCCGCTGCCGCATAAACGGATTGTGGGACCCGGCCTGAGGATGCATATCGGAGCCGGTCGATTTTGGGCAGGCTTTTGATCAGATCGGCATCGGTCTGAATGGTCATCCCGGTGTTTTCCAGAAACATCCGGCCCTCATGGGTTGACAGAAACGATGTCACCGGACCGACCAGACCGGGCGCCGCACTCAGAATGACCGTGCAGCCGGCAATTTTGGCTGCCGCAACCCGGGTCAGGGTTTCAAACAGGCTGTCATCCGGATGGATTCGAACCACAACATTTCCTGCCGGCAGATACCGCAGCACATTGTCCTGACCCCGAAGATGAAAATAATCGGTTTCCAGGCCAAACTCCTGCTCCGCATGATACAGACAGCTTTCAATTGCCCGAATGGTCTTTTCAATATCCATTGACATGCCGTTGAACCGGTTCCATAACACTTTGTTTTTCCATCTCTGAACCAGGCTCAGCAAACTGCTGTCGGTTTTGAGTGCCCCGGTTTCCGGCATGGCTGTTTCTTCAAAATTCATGAACTGGGCCACATAATTGGGGCCACCCGCCTTGATTCCTGCACCCAGGGCCGATTTTCCCATTCCGCCAAAGGGCTGGCGCAGCACAATCGCCCCGGTGGTTCCCCGATTGATGTACAGGTTTCCGGCATGGATGCGGTTTTTCCAGAGTTCCTGTTCCCGCGTGTCCAGACTTTCAAGCCCGGATGTCAGGCCATATCCGGTCTGATTTGTAATTTGTATGGCATTCTCCAGGCTTGCCGCGCACATGACACCCAGAACCGGACCAAAAAACTCGGTCTGATGCGTGTAGGTTCCGGGGCGGACCCCCCATTTGATGCCCGGTGTCCACATCCGGGGATTGTTATGGATGTTCTGCGGCTTCAGGAGCCAGGATTCTCCGTGCTCCAGCCGGGTCAGCGCGTTTTTCAGATCCCCCGAAGGCTCGGCAATCACCGGGCCCAGTTTGTTTTCAAAATCCCAGACAGATCCGACCTGCAGACTGTTGGCGGCATCGGCCAGTTGTTTCTGGAACAAACTGTCCTCATATACCTCTTTTTCCAGGATCAAAAGGGAGGTGGCCGAACATTTCTGCCCACAGTGCCCGAACGCGGAATGAATGACATTTTTGATGGCCTGATCCCGATCCGACATGGGCGTGACAATGGTGGCGTTTTTGCCGCCGGTTTCAGCCGCCAGAACCACATCGGGTCTGTCTTTCAGCATGGACAGGCCGGTTTCGGTTCCCCCGGTCAGAATGATGAAATTCACTCCGGGATTCCGGACCAATGCGGCCCCGGTGGTTGATCCGGAGCAGGGAACAAACTGAAGGGTGTTTTTGGAAACGCCGGCGCGCCAGAAACACTGGCACAGCTCCCATGCCACCAGAACCGCGGCGGATGCAGGCTTGAAAATCACCGTGTTGCCGGCGGCAAGCGCCGCTGTAATGCCGCCGCAGGGAATGGCGATGGGAAAGTTCCAGGGCGATACAACCAGCCCGACCCCTTTGCCAGTGGCCGTGATGCCCTTCCGGCCACAGAACGTCCGCGCAGACCAGGGGTAAAATTCTGCAAAATCGATTGCTTCGGAAACTTCGGGATCGGATTCGAAAAAAACCTTTCCGGAGTTGGCCGCTGCCGCGCCGATCAGATCCGCACGCGCGGTTCGCAGCGACATGGCGACCCGGCAGAGAACTTCATGCCGTTGTGCCAGTGTTTTACGCCGCCACTGGTCCGGATCATTGCGGGCTGTGTTTACGGCGGATTCAATATCATCCGCATTTGCCAGTGCATGCCGGGCCACAACCACCGGCCATGCCTCATGGGCTTTGACCTGTGACAGATCGATGCAGTCCCGGGTTTCCCGGTCATTCCAGAGATCCTGTCCGGCAATGACAACCGGAATTTCCAGTGGCGGATCCGATGGGGTTTTCTTCCATTTGTTTCGAATCTGAATGGCCCATTCCCGGTTGGCGGCCAGGGACCAGTCGGTATCCGGTTCATTGACAAACGCATGGGTATAAAATGTTCCCATTCGGGGAGAAAATGTCTCGGTCAGACGGTTTTGAATACGGTAGGGAACATCCGGCGCCAGGTGACGGTGATCGACCGATTTGACAAACTGATTTTTCAGAAAAGACCATTCATTTGAACTGGTATTCAGATTGAAGCTGTAACGCAGAAAATTTTCCGGCGCGGTATTCTCATCCAGGCGTCGAATGAGATAGGCAATGGCATTGATGAACTGATCCCGGGATGCCACCGGCGCATACAGCAGGACCTCTCCGGAAACCTCCTGAATGGCCCGCCGGATATGATCCGCCATGCCTTCCAGCATTTCAAATGAAAAATAGGGCAGTGTCTGGTTGGTTTTTGCAACCGTATAGGCATAGGCCAGCTCAAACAGGTTGTGGGAGGCAATGCCCAGATGAACCGCCCGGGCCCGTTCCAAAACCATGCCATAATCCACCATGCGTTTGTAATTGGCATCCACGTCCAGCTTGTTGTCATACGGGGCCAGGGGCCAGTTGTTCAGGGCCGATTCCACCAACTCCATTTCCATGTTGGCCCCCTTGACAATCCGGATATTGATGGGCGCGCCGCCGGACCCCACACGCTGGACGGCCCATCCGGTCAGATACTGCTGAATGGCAAACGAATCCGGAAGATAGGCCTGAAGCACAATACCGGCCGCATGATCCCGGAATTCGGCAAGATACAGTGTTTCGGTAAATGCGGTCCGGGTGATATCCAGGTCCCGGTATTCTTCCATGTCCAGATTGACAAATTTGGGAACCTGAACCCCGTCTTTTCGCGTGTACCGGTTATCCCGGGCGGTCCGGTACAACCGCGTCAGGCGTTCCTTGAGGACGTCAACCGTCTGGTCGAATGCCAAAGAGGATATCTGGGAGTAAATGGTGGATATCTTGACCGAAATATACTCGATTTCCGGATTTTTCAGATCCTGGATATAGGTTTCCAGTCGGGTGCTGGATTCCTCTTCGCCCAGAACCGCCTCTCCCAAATGGTTGAGATTCATGCGAACCCCTTCCTGCCGGCGTTTTTCCAGGTGGGGATACAAAAATTCCGGCTCACCCGGAATGATCGCGCGACGGCTGTCCTCCCGCATTTTTTCAATGACCCGGGGTATGGATATGGCCGGAAGGTATATCCCGACATGCAGAAAAAGCTGCATCAACAGTTTTTCCGCCGGTTTGAAAAACGATGGAATGCCATATGTCTTCAGCAGAAAATCAAGCTGATTGGCAACCCGGCGGGCCGCATGAGGTCTGAAACTCTGATCCATCATGCGGGTCAGAATCACCTTGTCCAGGGGATGGGTCAGCAGGCGCTTCATCATGTCCTGAGCGACCCGCTCCTCATCGGTCAGCAGGTCATTGGCCCGGTTCTGCCAGGTTTCCGCCAGACGGATGGCGTCCTGGATGATATTTCTGGATTGGTTGTCACTCATGATATATTGTCTCCTTTTTTCATGGCCGGTTTTTTCACAATGCCATCGATGCTGTCCGGATGGCGGGTCTCATGCCGGATATTCAAGTTCGCTCCGGTCGCGGTGATGTTGAATCATATACTGGTTGAAACGGACCACATGGTCGCGGGCCAGATGGCCCGCCAGACCGGGATCCCGCTTTTCGACAGCCTGGACAATGTGACACAGATCCTGAAAATTTTCGGCCAGAACCCGGTCATCATGCGGCAGATATGACTTGAAATATTGATGAATATTGTCATGAACCGTCTTCAGGATAAATATGTACAGGGGATTTCTGGATATCTCGGCCAGGGCCTGGTGAATCTGCTCATCCACGCGCACAAAGTCATCCAGACGGGAAAGCCCTTTTTCAAAACAGATCCGGGCTTCTTCCAGGAGACGCTTCAGCCGGTCAATATCTTCCGGTTCGGCCCGATTGGCGGCAATGGCGGTGACATGGCTTTCCACGCCTTCCCGGAATTCGGCCAACTGTTCGAGAGACACCCGTTGAAACCGCAACAGAAACGACAGGTTTTCACTCATCATTTCGGTTGTGATGCCGCGAACCCGGGCCCCGCCATTGGTTCCCAGACGAATTTCGATCAGGCCTTTCTGCTCAAGTACCCGAAGCGCTTCCCGAAGGGTTCCCCGGCTGGTTTCAAATCGCTCCTGAAGCTCACGCTCCGAAGGCAGGGAATCTCCCACATTCAGTTGGCCGTCCAGAATGGCTTTTTCAATCTGATCGACGATATCCTGAAAGATTCTGTTTTTTTTGGCTTTTGCAAACATGGTGTTCGATCATCTCTATCCGGTGAATATCGCTGGGACTCCCCTGTTTCCTGAAGAAAAAGGGGAATTTGCGAATCGCATTTTGGCCGATAAGCACTTCTTGTCAAGCTACTATTATAATGGTTAGACCATTATAATTAAAATTTTAGCCGAATCAAGCATGTTTTGGGCATGGGGTTTCGGTTGGTGTGATTGAGTAATGTTTCTTGATTGCTTGAAAAATCCATATCGATTTCAGGAATAAGTGATGATGAGAGATAGGGAACCGAACCGGCGTCCAAAAACCGGATTCGAAGTAGTTGCTACTCGACGCCAGCTATCCGGTTTTACTGCAAACCCGTCACCCTTGTCCGGTTCCGGAAGATCGGGGGAGAAAATCGTTTCACTCAGATTTTATTAATCTAAAGCTTCCCAAACAGGCAGAATGAATCTGAAATATCACACTATGTTACCAGACTGAACCGCCTCGAGGACTTTCCAGAAATCCGGAAAGGATTTTTCCACGCAGGTCTCATTCAATATCCGGACCCCCGGTATGACAAGTCCGGCCACCGCAAAACTCATGGCCATGCGGTGATCGTCATGGGTTTCGATGGTGGCGCCGCGCGGGGTCCCGCCGGTAATTTCCAGACCATCATCCAGACAGGTGACAGAAACGCCCATTTTGGTCAACTCGGCTGCCGTGGCTGCAAGCCGGTCGCTTTCCTTGGCGCGAAGGTGGGCCACATGATGAATACGGGTGGTCCCGGTGGC
>DFZE01000125.1:0-6814 GCA_002382065.1 Desulfobacteraceae bacterium UBA4064 | reverse complement strand
ACAAACCGCACATCCCCCTGGGTTGAATCTTTTGTGATTCCGGCAACTTTTATGGCGGCACCGGTCAGTGCGGCCGCGGCCCAAAAATAGCCTGCCTGGGAAGCATCGGGTTCAATTCCAAAATCCCGGTGTCGGTAGGTCTGGCCACCCCTGACGTTGAACCGGTCATATCCCTTTCGGCTGACCATAATGCCGAAGCCGGTCATCACATCGACCGTCATATCGATGTAGGGTTTGGAGACCGGGCCTCTGGTTACGACAATTTCCAGCCCGTTTGTGGTGCAGGGGGCAATCAGGAGAAGGGCTGACAGAAACTGGCTGCTGATACCGCAATCCAGAAGAACCCGTCCGCCGGAAACGGCTCCGCCTTCAACTTCCACCGGCGGGCATCCATTGCCGGCAACCGAGCGTGCCGGTACCCCCAACTGATCCAGCCCATCCAGCAGTTCCCCGATCGGGCGTTCCTGCATTCTGGGGCTTCCGGTCAGATGATAGGTTCCCTGTCCCAATGCGCATAACGCGGTCAATAGCCGCATGGAGGTTCCGGAGTTTCCCAGATAAATGGGCGCGTTGCAGGGGCTGAATTTTCCGGATGCACCGGTTATTGTCCAGTGGGTCTGTTGAATATCCAGTTGAATGCCCAGTTGCCGAAGGGCATTTCGGGTCAACCGGGTGTCATCGCTGTCCAGGGCGTTGGTGATGCGACAGGGGCCGGTGGACAATGCGGATGCAATCAATGCGCGGTGGGTATAGCTTTTGGAACCGGGAACCCGAACCGTCTGATCGGGAATGGATGCGGGATAAATTTCAATCATCGGGTCAGCCTTTCCAATACCACCTGTTTCATGAACGCAACCGGCGCGGGTTTGCCGGTCCACCATTCAAACTGGCAGGCAGCCTGGTACACAAACATGGACAACCCGTCAATGGTTGTACAGCCACGCCTGGCAGCCTGGTTCAGGAGTTCGGTTTTGAGGGGATTATAAATGATATCCATAACGATCATTCCGGAATGCAGTATCCCGGCTGGAACCGGCATGGCGGACGTTGCCGGAGTCATGCCCACGGACGTGGCATTGATCAGCATATGGCAGTCCAGTGATTCCGCGGATGACAGGGGCAGAAACTCGGCATTCAGGTCGTCTGCCAACTGTTCCCCGCGGCCAATGCTGCGATTGACAATGACGACCTGGCCGTTTTGATGTTTTATCCCAAATCCGATGGCCCGGGCCGCGCCGCCGGCGCCAATGATGGCAAACCGTTTTCCGGCAATGGGCGTATGGTCTTCAATGGCCCGCATGGCGCCCGAACAGTCCGAATTGCGCCCAACAAGCCGGTTCTGTTCCCAAACCAGGGTATTGACCGCGCCGATCCGGCCGGCCAGATCATCCACACCATCCAGAAAGGCCATGATGCCGATTTTGTGGGGAATGGTGACGCTCACACCCCGGATGCCCAGTGTCCGGACCGCTGCCACGCCCGGTTGGATGTCGGTCACCGGAAAGGCCAGATAAACGGCATTGATGCCCAGATGCAAAAATGCCTGATTGAACAGGACCGGACTCATGCTGTGGCCGACCGGATTTCCAAAAACGCCATAAAGAAGGGTCGATGCATCCATCATCTCAGAAAACCGTTTCCGCCCGGGGATATGATCCCAGACATTTGATAAACATACACAGGGATTTCATTTCCGCCACCGCTTTTTGAATGCGGGGGTCCTGAATATGCCCCTCGAAATCCGTAAAGAATATATAGCTCCAGTTGGCATACCGGGCCGGCCGGGATTCCAGCTTGACCATGTTGATGCCGGCATCATTCAGGGGTTTCAGCGCCTGATACAAGGCGCCTGGTGTATGGGCAGTGGCAAACATCAGGGATGTCTTGTCATTTTCCGATGGGGATGGCGAATCCGGTCCGATGACCAGAAACCGGGTCGTATTGCGGGCCGAATCCGCAATTCCGGTAGCAGCGGTGTTGAGGTGATAGATATGGGCCGCATCCTGACTGCCGATTGCCGCAGAATCCGGACGCGCCAGCGCACGTTGGGCTGCGGCAGCGGTGCTGCTGCAGGGTTCAAACGCCACGTGGGGCAGATGGGTCTGTATCCATTTCCGGCACTGGGCAAATGCCTGGGGATGGGAATAAATCACCTGAATTGCAGATAATTCTCCGGAAACCGACAGCAGATCATGAGAGATGTTCATATAGATTTCTGCACAGATGCTCACATGGGTTTCCAGAAACAGGTCCAGGGTGTGGGTAACCGCGCCCTCGATGGAATTTTCCACCGGAACCACACCATAATGATGGTTGCCGGCGTCAATTTCCTGAAACACATCGCTGATATGGAAAAGCGGGGTCAGCCGGGCCAGATGTCCGAATTGACGAATGGCCGCCATATGGGTGAAGGTACCTTCGGGACCCAGATAGGCAATGGAAACCGGCCCCTGAATTTCCCGGGATGCCGCAATGATTTCGGAAAAGATGTGGTGCATGGCCGTGGTGGTCAGCGGCCCCCGGTTCAGGGATGCCAGTCTCTGGAAAATGGTTTTTTCCCGTCCGACATCCAGAATGCCGGCACCATTTTGAGACTTTATTCCGCCAATTTTTCGCGCAGCGGTAAGCCGTCTGCACAGCAGGGTCAACAACTGTTCATCGATGTCATCGATCTCGGCTCTCAGAACATCGATGGGGGGCATGAAAGAGGTATCGGGTTTCATTTTTCGATGATGGTTTCCGTGATTTTATGTCCAAAATGCCTTCCCGCGTCTTCGATTGCGGTCAGAACGATATCTCCAGGCCCCAGTTGAACCACGGATACGGCCGTTCCATCCGGACGGGTCAAACGAATGGTCTCGGCATTCTGTACCAGGGTTGAAAACTGAAATTCGCCTACACGGGCAGTTATCTGCATCAGGGGCCTGCGTTCAATTTTCAGTCGGCCCACAACCGCATCTGTCGTATTTCCCTGATAATCCACCAGAAGCACACTGTCCCCGGCTTTCAGATCACAGAGATAGCAGGTTCTGTCTCCTGTGATCCGGGTGTAGGCATGAACCGCTCCGGCATTGACACGGAATGGCCGGGGTGACACATAGGGGTTGACCAGGGTTTCGGCATGGATCAAAAACAGGCCGCCGCTGCTGTTGCCGACCAGCATGCCCTGACCCGGGGACATAATGGTGCAGGTGTCCACGCACACCCGATCCCCCATTCCGACGGTTCTGACCGCCAGAATTTCAGCCGGTTGCAGGGAAACATGCCCCCCGGTCTTTCGCAGAACAGATAACATGTGTTTGAGATCGGACGGGGTTTGGGGATATATCAGAATATGGCTGACACCTTTTTCCAGAATGCCAAACGCGGTTTGTGCATCCGCCAGACATCGGACCGGTGCAACCACACGGGCATCCTGAGCGATCAGGTTTTCCAGCGGGATAATGGTCCAGTCGCAGCAATCCAGAATGACCGGCTTTTCCCGACTGAGGCGAATGATTTCCGGCTCATCCTCCTTGCACGTAATCGCCGCGCAAAATACATCCCGGCCCGGACAGATATCCCCGTCCGGTGCAATGGTCAAGATTTTCCCCAAGGCCTTGACCTGAGCGGAAAATCCCTCCGGTACCATGACCGCATCGGCGCCGCCTTCCAGGGCCGTGGTGACCATGTCGGTATTCCAGGGATCGATCTTGACCCAGATTTCCCTATTCATAATGATTGTCCTTTGCCGTGAAAATGGAAAAACAGAATTCAGAATTCAGAATTCAGAATAAAAAGGTACATGTCATTCCCATAGATGGGGGTGAATCCATCCGGAATGATTCATGATCGTTTGCCGTGAAAATATAATCAGTATTGAGAGGCCGCCTGGCCGTCCGGCGGCTGCCCAGCCTGAATGCTGTATGCGGTTCCTTCAGTCTTCAGCCTATCCTTTGACCATTCATTTCAAAAACCGGAGAGCGGCATCCACATCCAGGCCGTCATGAACAATGGCCGATATGGCCTGAACCATGGCGGTGGGATTCTGATGCTGGAATACGTTCCGGCCAATCGAAGCACCCGCACCACCGGCATCCACGGCGCCTTTGACCATTTCCAGAATTTCCATATCCGAATCCATTTTGGGTCCGCCGGCAATGACAACCGGAATGCTGCACCCGGCAACTACTTCCCGAAAGGTTTCCGTTGATCCGGTGTAGGAGACCTTGACAATATCCGCACCCATTTCATCGCCTACCCGGGCCGCATGCCGGATGACTTTGACATCAAATTCGCTTTTGATATTTTCTCCTCTGGGATAGATCATGGCCAGAAGCGGTATTCCCCAGAGTTTGGCATCATAACTGACTTTGCCGAAATCTTTCAGCATCTCCTTTTCATACCCGTTACCCAGATTGACATGTATGGATACGGCGTCGGCTCCCAGTCGGATGGCCTCTTCAACCGTACACACCAGGGTTTTGGCATTGGGATACATGGACAGACAGGTGGATGCCGACAAATGAATGATCAGACCAATGTCCTTGCCCTTTCCCCGATGACCGGCCCGAACCAGGCCCTTGTGTTCCACGATGGCATTGGCGCCGCCTTCCGACACCTTCTGTATGGCATCCCTTACATTGATGATACCCTGGATCGGCCCTACAGATATGCCATGATCCATGGGAACGATTACAGTGTTGCGGGTGTTGCGGTTGATGATGCGTTCCAATCGGATGTTCTTGCCCATTTCAGTCATTTTTCAAAGCCCCTTTTCAAATTTGGTTAAAAATAAAAAAGGCCGTGAAGTTGATTTCACGGCCTTTTTCGGGAAAATAAAAAAAGCCGTGGGCTGGTCTGCCCACGGCTTTTGCTGTTCAAATTATCGTTTCTGTATCAGCGCACCTCAGGCAGACCGGCGATAAACCAGTAATAATAAAAGCTAAAATAAAATCGGCTGCCTGAATAATTTTTCATGATGCCTGAGATAATCTTTCTGATTTTTGACAAAGCCTGATTGATGTTGACCTATGCCTATCATCCGGTGATGTTTTCTGTCAAGCATTATTTTTTATGTGGTAAGATGATCCACAAGGGTAAGTCAATCACGGAATATCATGCTATTGGCGAGAATTTCATGTAGGGAGGAAAAATCTATGGAAAACTATGATGTCGTTGTTGTGGGATCAGGCACTGCCGGTCAGACGGTTGCCTATGATTTGAACGAACAGGGCCTGACGGTAGCCGTTGTGGAACGCAGCCATAACCCGGGTGGCACCTGCGCACTCAGGGGATGTCAGCCCAAGAAATATTTTTATGAAATCACCGAAACCATTGCCCGATGCCGCCATTTGACCGGAATGGGTATTGTGTCCGCGCCGGAGACCTCGTGGGGCCAGGTCATGACACAGAAAAACAGGTTTGTTTCCCCCATTCCAGAGGGTACTGTCAAGGGGTTTGAAGAGGCCGGAATTGCCTATCTGGAGGGTGTTGCACGATGTGTGGATACGGAAACCATCTCTGTCGATAATCGACCGATATCCTGTGGCCATCTGGTTCTGGCCACGGGTGCCCGGCCCATGCCATTGCCATTTGAAGGCAGCGAATATGTGATCACCAGTGATGAATTTCTGTATCTCCCGAACCTTCCCAACCGGATCGTGTTTGTTGGCGGCGGATTTATTTCTTTTGAATTTGCCCATTTTGCGGCCCGACTGGGTCCTCAGCCGATGCAGATACAGATTCTTGAGACCAATGACAGACCATTGGGTCAATTTGATGCAGACATGGTGAACCTGCTGTTGGAAGCCTCGCGTGAAGACAACATCCAGGTGATGACCCGGACCATGATTGTTGCCGTGGAAAAACACGAAACGGGTTTCATCGTCAAAACCAAATCCGGAGATCGTCTGGAAGCCGACCTGGTCGTTCATGGCGCGGGCCGGGTTCCGGATATTGACGACCTGAATCTGGAAGCTGTCGGCATCCACCACACCCAAAAAGGAATTATGGTGAATGAGCGGATGCAGACCGCCAACCCGCGGGTTTTTGCCGTGGGAGACTGTGCGGCCACAATCCAACTGGCGCGGGTCGCGGACCATGAAGCCCATGTGGCCGCAGAAAACATTCTGGCCGATCTGCATCGCGGTCAACCCGCTGTCATGGATTACCGTACCGCACCCTTTGCCCTGTTCAGTTATCCCCAATACGGCATGATCGGTAAAACCGAGGACGCCATCCGTCAGGACGGAATCGAATATCAAAAAAGCACGGGCCATCATCTGACCTGGCCGACATACAAACGGGTCGGTTTAAAACACGCGGCATACAAGATTATGACCGGGCCGGACCACCGGATTATCGGGGCGCATATTCTGTCCGACAATGCAACAGGGATTCTGAACACCCTGAAGCTTGCGATGCATACGGGTTTGACTGTTCAGGAACTGTATCGTCAAAGCATCATGAGCCCGTATCCCAGTCGCGAAAGTGATCTCATTTATATGCTCAAACCACTTCTCTGAAATATCGACCAATTTTTATCAACCCGTTGGATTAGCCACAATATCCGTGAATCAATGTGATTCATTCACGACCAGGATGTATTTTCACGGTAAACGAACATGAATTATTCGGGATGGTTCACCCCCGTATAGGAAAATCAGGCCATGATGATCGTTCATGCCTGTTCGTAGTGACGCCGTAAGGCGTTTGTTTAAATGCCCTTACGGGCACACTACGAACAGAGGGAAGCATTCCGGCCGAATGCTATTTTCACGATAAAGAAATTAAAATGTCGCGGACTATCGGCAGAGACAAGGCATGCCTTGTC
>DFZE01000020.1 GCA_002382065.1 Desulfobacteraceae bacterium UBA4064 | reverse complement strand
CTCCGGTATGAGTGAGTCGGAACGATTTCCCCTCCCCCTTCCCAAACCCTGACCACACCGCCCCATTCGGTAATCCGCCAAATGCCGAAGCACCTGGCGTTTGCGCAGCACCACATGACGGAGAACCGGGTTGTACTGCCGGAAGAAATCCGGCGCCAGGCAGAATCAGCAATTATTTTCAACTGCCTGATCAAATTCGAAGACGGACTATTTGTCGCCCATTGCCTTGAGCTGGGTATTGTCGCAACGGGAACAACACCGGATAAGGCCAGATCCGAACTGAACGATCTGATAGCCGCTCAGATGGATTATGCTTTCAGCAATGACAATCTGGAAAACCTGTACCACCCGGTTCCAGCTCACGTATGGCAGGAATACTTTGCTTGTATTCCCCAGCCGGAAGAAAAAAAATAGGGTACAATCCAGGTTTGGGAAAGCTCCAATACATTTGTTCCGCTGATTCGTTATAACCGCTTCCGGGTGATTTTCTTGTGCCTATACAATTGCCAGTTTGCAACCGAGGGCCTTGGCGACCTTGCTGATAGTGGAAAATTTGGGGTTGCCATCGCCGGACATGGACTTATAAAGGCTTTCGCGGTTTAAGCCGGTTTTTCTGGCAACTTCCGCCATTCCCTTTTTTTGGGCCAGATGACCAAGAGCAATGAGAAAGACCTGGGGATCATCATCCATGAACGCATTGTTCAGGTATTCTTTAATCTCTTCTTCGGTCTCCAGATAATCAAGAGGATTGTAAGGACTTGTTTTAATTTTCATGGTTTCCTCCTATAGGGCCTTTGCCAAATTCCGGGCTTTTTTTATGTCCTTCTCCTGGCTGGATTTGTCTCCGCCGCAAAGCATAAGGATGATCCTGTTGTGCCGGATGGTAAAGTAAAGACGATAACCGGGGCCTTCAAATATGCGCATTTCACTGACCCCTTCGCCGACAGGGGCAACATCTCCAAGGTTCCCGGTAGAGGCCCTGTCGAGACGGCCTGCAATAGCAAGAACTGCCTTGCGGTCTCTCAGATTCCTCAGCCATTTATCGAAAATCTCCGTTTTTTCGATTTCATATCTCATGCTTCCAAAGTAGCATTTGGGCTACAAAATATCAAGCTTCCCGCCTGAGTCTGGATTTCAACATGATCAGACCGTTCCTTTCATCAGGTCAAACAGGCGCATGTTTTCCTGTTCTTCCTGTTTTTTGACTTTGGGGCTGATTTTCGGCCCAACCCGAATGGCGCTGCTGTCGGACAGGGCGCAATACAGGGCCTTGTGCCACCCCTTGTTCATCTGATCGGCCAGACCGGCCTCGGAAGCGGTTTTGGAATAGAGCCACCAGCGTTCTTCGGGCCGCAGGGCCATCCATTTTTGCGCGATAATCCGGCATTCCTCCGGGGTGGCATGTTCGGCAGCCCAGACCAGAACACACAACTCCCGGCCCAGAAACCGGTCCATTCGTACCGTGCCGGTATTCCACGAGCCGGTCCCCTGCGTCTGAATGCTGCCATGACCCAGAACGTTGTATCCTATACCGTGGAGGTGCTGACAGACAATTCCGGGGGGAGACTTCTGCCGTATCTGACAGCCAATGTGCAGTTTGAACTGAAGCGGATTACCGATGTTTTTCTGACGCCGAATGCGGCGCTGCGCTTCAAGCCGAATAATGTCCGGCTGTCCGCAGTGCGGCACCGGTTGTTCGGGCCCGGACTCAGGTCGTTTACGGCAACCGGAACTGGGTCCCGTCCTATATTGCCGGTACAACGCCCTCATTTCTGGATGTCCGATCCTGGTCCATTGCCGAAGGTGATGTCTTTACGGATCGGGATGTTCTGAATGCCAACAAGGTATGTCTGCTGGTCAAAGTGTTTCGGATCAGACATCCAGTGTCAATTCACTCAACCAGATTTATCCTGGCACCACCAATCTGTATCCGGAACAGTCCGCGTCCCAGGCAGCCAATCATCCCTCACCGGTACGGTTTACCCATATCGACCAGATTCTGGTCTCGGCGTATTCGGCTGCCGAAATTTCAGATGCAATCGATCAACTGACGGAAATACTTCGAGAACGGCATCGAATCCGAACTAACGAGCCGGATGATTTCATCATCCGGAACATGACCGAAATGACCCGAACCCTGACATCCACGGCCCGGGTGATGACCAATCTGCTGCTGTGTGTCGCCATGATTTCGCTGGTTGTCGGCGGGGTTGGCATCATGAATATCATGCTGGTGTCGGTGACAGAAAGAACCCGTGAAATTGGATTGCGAATGGCTGTGGGTGCCAGAGGCCGGGATATTCTGCGCCAGTTTCTGGTAGAGGCGGTTGTGCTGTGTCTGGTTGGCGGTGGACTGGGGATTGCACTGGGTCGCGGCGGTTCATATCTGGTTCAGTTGATTTTGAAGTGGCCGATCGAAAATTCGCCTGGCGCCATTGCCGCTGCCGTTGTGGTATCGGCTACCGTAGGAATGATTTTTGGTTATTATCCGGGTTATCGGTCCTGATCCAGAATCTTCAAACAGGCTCTGAGAGGGGATTTGAGATTTGAAATACTATCGCTAAACCGGTGCATTCAGCCATCGGTCACAAATCAACATGCCACACCCCAACATCACCCAGAATACACCCTTGATCCAGTCATTGGGATAAACCCGGAAAACCACGCCATTCGGCCAGGTTCCGGTATAGCCACGGGCTGTCATGGCGTCAAAAACCCGTTGGGTCCGGTCAAAGCTGCGGACCAGCAGCATGCCCAGAAAATTGCCAAGTGTGCGAACCGTTTCCATATTGCGCTGTTTTTTAAACCCTCTTGCCCGCATCCCTTTCAGCATACGTCCGGCCTCATCCTGAAACACAAAAATATACCGGTGGGCCAGCAGAAGCATCTGGCATAAGATGGGCGGGGCATTCAGCCGTGCCAGGGCCTGAATGGTAACGGAAAACGGTGCGGTTGACAGCAGCGGTTCTGTCAGAAGCGCAATGGCAATGGCTTTTAGGCAGATCAGAAGCGCCAGAAAAAATCCGCGCAGATTGAATTGCATCCAGGAAATTCCCTCGAAAACAATCCGGGTGTCAGCCGGTTTTACCGGTGCAGTCAGCGGCATCACGACCAGAAACATGCTCAGAAAGGCTCCCATTGCCGCAACCCGTCTTAATGGATATTGAAATGGAATATGTGCGGCAGCCACGGCAATGAAGGCAGTTATTAACGCGATCGATGCCCAGAACAGTTGGGTCAGGGAGGCCACGCAGAACATGAAGACCACCAGCGCACAGAGTTTGATACGCGGGTCCCACCGGTGAAACAGGGAATCCCCGCCGGATTGGGAATCGATGATGGGAATGCGCCAGTCCCGTTCTTCTGATGACGAGGTGAACTTTTTTTTGGATTGAATCTGTCTTGTCAAAAATATCCAAAGCAGCCAGAACAGAACAGTGCCGCCACCCACAAAAATCAGATATGTAAACGGCAGGGTGATCACCTGAGGGAGGGATGTCATGAATGGGATGCTCCCGATATTATCGGCCTGAAATTGAAGAAGTAAACGCATCATCCAGAAGTTCCGGTTTCACCCGAATCAGAAATGATACCACAATACCGGATATGGCTGTTTCGATAGCCAGAACCGGAAGGTGCGCATACATGGCGATTTTGGCAACACCCACAAAATCCTCGCCGCCGGTCATCAGGAGCAGCGCCAGCATCAGAACCGACAGAAAAACACCCAGTCCGCCGGTTGTGGCGCCAACCCAAACACGGCGGGATGCGTTGTTCCGGCTGAGCGCGCGAAACAGCCATCCGGATATCAGGGCCGGAATGCCCATCATGACCGCATTGGCGCCGATGGCGGTCAGTCCCCCGAACTGAAACAGAAGGCTCTGGAGGGCGATACCCAGGGAAATGGACAGAAACGCGCCATTACCCAGCAAAATGCCCACCAGTCCCGGAATCAGCAGATGAACGCTGGTGGGGCCGATTGGAACATGAATCAGGGATGCCACAAAAAATGCGGAGGTCACCACCGCCACCTTGGGGAGATCGTCGGGACGAATCTGTTTGGCGCTCCAGGCGGCAATGGCCAGACCCGCGGCATATCCTCCCAAACTGACAACGGTTGGTAAAACGCCATCTGATATATGCATAATTATTTGTTTCTTTTCGGTCTATAGTTTTTCAGACAACCAATTTCGTGAATTTTCAAAACGGGATATCCGATAACCAGATGAATTGGAAAGGAAAGCTGTATTCGGCAATATCTGAAATCTGAAATACTATAGCGCCCAATCAGGCCCGGCCGGATTTTCGGCCGGAAATATACAGCCATATGCCGGCAACGCCGAAGATATATCCAAACCCCGCAATGATGTCCCGGATTCCCGGTTTTGATATATCCTGTCGAAGCAGGGCAATCTCCCGTTTGATCTGGCCCATTTCCCGTGAAATCAGGCTGTTCTGCTGCTGAATGGCCAGTTCCAGCGTCTGGCAGTCAGTCCCTGAAGCCACGACCTGATCAGAAGCAGTGATGGCAGAAGGATTTGTTTCCAATCCCGGCTGATCCTGGGCGTACAGGCTCACCTGTTCCAAACCGATACAGAAAAGAATCACCGCAACACTGACCATGACCTGACACAGCATCCGGTTTTCCATCATCAGTCTCCCATCTCGCTTTTTTTTAGATGATACGAGTTTTTATGGCCCATTGATGCGTTGATGAAAATGGTCAGATCGTCTTTCTTCGGAACCGGAAAGACATATTTGCCGTCCTTGTCTGTCATGCCGGATACAACTTTCTGCTTTTGACTGTCAAATACCTCTATGGTCCCGGATTCGACCGGCTTCCCATCCGGAAAATAGCTTTCCGTATAGATTTTGCCGCCTTCCACATAGGCAAAAATATTTACCTTGTGTGCCTGAGCGGGTTGAAAAAAGCCTGAACACAACAGTAAAAATATAGCGATAATGCCTGATTGCATGATTCGATTCATGTGAAGCCTCTTCAAGTTGGATACAATATGGGTTTAAACAAAAGGAAGAAAAAAATATAATGGAATCCCATCGGGGTCGGAATCACAAATTTTTGATTTTTCGATACCGACCCCGACAGCGTTATTTCATATCAATGGTCTTAACCCAGTAAACCGCACCAATCTCAATTTCCTTATCCGTGCCATCTTTTTTGATTTTTCGGGGTGATTCGGAAAGCGCCGCAAAACCCCACCAGCCGGCGCGTGGCATGGCATAAGAAAAAACACCATTTTTATCGGCTTTGACCACCTGAGTGATATAGGGATCGGATGGCGCCTGGACGATTTCCGCGTTTCCGGGGGATTCGTTCAGGTACTCGACCTCGATTTCAGCATCAGGAACGGGTTTTTTGTTCAGCAGTACCTGACCGGTGAACAGATTCCCGGTCCACAGGCCATAGGGCCGGGTCATGGGAATGATTTCGGTCTCCAGCCCAACCGGCTGATCCCATCCGGATTCAAGCCCCAGTGCATTGACACAAACTTTGGTGTAATGGATGATGAATTTGTCTTCGGCAGGCTCCCAATAGGGCATTGGTTCGACAAAAAAGGTATAGTCGCCGGGTTTTTTGATGGCATGGGATGCCTTCCAGAACGTGAAGGATTGGGGCTGATCCGGACCTTTGCCCGTTGTATTCTGAAGCAGACCGGTCAAATCCTCAGCTTTTCCCGCGATCATGACACCGAAGTGTTTTGGCTTTTCCATTTCCATGTAATCCATTTCCAGGGGATGAAGAAATTTGACTTCGACTGTAATGGTTTTGGAATCTTCCTGTGTAATGATATCATCCGATGGAATAACGGCGCCGAAATGGGCCAGCGCAATGGCAGAAAAAAACAGCATACTCAAGAAACATATGATACAAACCAACCGGAATTGACGCATTGTATTTCCTCCGTATTCTGAATGGGTAATCCGGGTCAAAAAAAAAGGCCGGCAACCTGCCGGCCTTCATGACCCAATTGAAAAACAAACAACTTTAAAAATCGATTGTAATAAATAAAACCATGCGCCTTCTGGCGGCACCCCATATCAGACGGAGTTTGGGAAACTTCAATTTCCCGATAGCTTTCTCTTTATATCAGCCGATTAAGCCTGTCAATCATAAACTGACAGTGAGGAGATAATGCAAGGCGTTGTTAGCAGAAAGAACCGCCTTGCCGTGAAAATAGAAAAACAGAAGCCAGAAGTCGGAATTCAGAATAAAAAAGGTATATGTCATCGGCTGGTTTCCAAGCTGGAACTTGGGCGCCAGCCAACGGCTGCTCTGCCTGAATGCAGTATGCGGCACATTCAGCCTTCAGTCTTCACCCTTTTTCATTTTTACTTTGCCCCTCTGCCCCTTTGAACCTTTGCCCCTCTCATTTCTACACATCCCGAAGCGCATCGATGATATTCATCCGGGACGCCCGGAATGCGGGCAGAATTCCGCCGGCAAAACCCATGAACAGGGAAAACGACAGGGACTGAACGGCAATGGTGACGGTCAGGGAAAAATTGAAAGCCAGTTCGGAAAATGTCTGAAAATTGGTGGTGGAAACCGTGATGAACTGCATGAAAGAGGCAAAGAACAGCCCGATCAGGCCACCGGTCAACCCCAGAAACAGCGATTCCATCAGAAATGCGGCGAGTATGGTCAACCGGGAAAAACCCAGCGCCCGCAGCACACCAATTTCCGATGTCCGGTTTGCCACTGCGGCATACATGGTGATCATGGCCCCGACAACCGCGCCGATGGAGAAGATAAGCGTCAGGGATGTTCCCAGGATACGCAGAAAAGTCGCCATCATTTCAGACTGTTCCCGATAATAGACCGTCTCCCGTTTGGCTTCGAGCGTCAGCCGGGGGTCTGTCTCGATCCGGTCCTTGACAGATTCAAATTCCCTTGTATCCCGCAGGCGGAACAGAATGGAGGAATACACAGGCCTTCTGAAGGCGGGCATCATCTGATCGACATCTCCCCAGATTTCGGAACTGTATCCGGTTGAACCCGCATCAAATACACCCACCACCCGCCAGTGTCGCATTCCAAAAAACAGCCTTTCATTATATCCGGCATTGTTGAACGCGCCTGAAATGCTTTTTCCGACCATGATTTCAGATGATCCGGGCCGGGGAAGCCTGCCTTCAATCAGGTGAATCTGTGGACGCAGCTCAAAGGATGATTCTGAAATGCCGCGTATGACCACATTGGACGCGCCATTGCCGTTCCGTTTCTGTAGCGTGATCAATACAACCAGTTCCTTTGCAATCATGGGTTTGCCGGACGTATCGATGGCGATTTCCGGCCGGGTTGTCACAATTGCGGCCTGATCCCGGTCAATGCCACTTTGGACCTCGGAAACCGAAGACTTTCGGATGACCACCACATTGTCATAAAATCCGGTATCAACCAGGGTTTTCTGAAGCCCTTCCGCCAGCATGATGATGGCGGAAAACACAAATACCACCAGCGCCATTCCCAGAGCCGTCAGGCTGGTTGTCAGGCGGCGGGTCAGCAGGTTTCGAAAACTGTAAAAAAACAGAATGCCCATCAGCCGATCCGCCCCAGTCCGTCGGCAATGCGAACCCGAACCGCACGCCATGCCGGAAACAGGGCGGAAATGCACGCAATCATCATGCCTGCCGCCATATCCAGATAAAGGGTTTCGGGATCGACTTGAAAAACCGGGAAAAAATTTCCCAGTGAAGACCGGAATGCACGGGCAGCCGGATAGGTCAGGGCCATTCCCAGTCCGGTCCCCAGCCCGGCAATGACAATGGATTCTCCAAAAATGAGCATGACCAGAAACCGTCCGCCAAATCCCAGGGTTTTGAATACGGCATATTCACCGGCCCGCTCCCGGGAAGACATGGCCATGGTATTGGCTGCAACCGCCATAATGATGACAATCACCACAATCGACACCAGCTCGATGACGGTCAGAATCGCTTCACTCATGGAGATAAAACTCAACTGAAAGGCTTTTTCGGTTTCGGTCAGGGTTTCGGCATAAGAGTTTTTAAACAAGTGGTCGATGGCCCGGGATGTATCTGCAGCGGTTTCGGGCTTTTTAAGCCCGATCATGTAAAAACCCACCTGATCCGCCCGTCTGGCATATTTTTTTTTGACAGTTTCATTCAGATAGTCCCAGTGAAAAAAGAACTGATTTTCATCGATGCTGGCATCTCTTCCGGCATAGATGGCCCGGACCACAAAATCCCAGTTTCCCGGAAAAATGGTTCCTTTCAGGGTGACGGTATCATTGATTGACAAATTGAATCGGGCAGCCAGTTTTTTACCGACAACACAGCCCTTTCGATCCCTTAAAAAATTTGTTTTTTCTTCCGGTTTCAAAATAAATTCCGGATAAAGAGACAGATAATTGTCTGCTTCAACGGCAAAATTGGCAAAAAAATTCTTTTCATTGATATAAACGCCGCCAAACCAGCTGCCATATGAAACCCGGTTGACCCCATCGACACTGCGAATCTTGTCCCTGTAGGATACCGGCAGCGTAAACACCAGGGAAATGGCATTCCGGGTGACCAGACGGCTGGCAGATGATGCATCAACCCCGGCATACCAGGCACTGACAACGGTTCGAAGCAGGCCAAAAGCCAGAATTGCCACACCAATGCCCACAACCGTCAGGCCGGTGCGCAGTTTGTGTCTAAACGCATTCCGAAACAACAGCTTGAGGCGCATCAGTCAAAAGGCCTTTTTCCAGATATTTCATGACATGGGCTTTTCGGGCCGCACGCGGGTCATGGGTCACCATGACAATGGTTTTACCCAAATCCCGGGTAAGGGAATCCAGCAGCGTCAGAACATCTTCTGCGGAATTGCGATCCAGATCTCCCGTGGGTTCATCGGCCACCAGAAGGGTCGGGTCCGTGACAATCGCACGGGCAATGGCAACCCGCTGCTGCTGACCACCGGAAAGCTGACGGGGATAATGCCGCATGCGGTCATCCAGGCTGACCAGTGCCAATGCGGTTTGCGCATGTTCCCGACGCTCTTTTCGATTCAACCGGGAGAGCATCAGCGGCAGTTCGACATTCTCCAGTGCGGTCAGCACCGGAATCAAATTATAAAACTGAAAAATGAATCCAACATGACCGGCCCGCCAGTTTGCCAGTTGGGTCTCGGACAGGCGCGTGATATCCAGGCCATCCACCACGATACGGCCCTGGTCAGCCTGGTCCAGGCCGGCAATCAGATTAAGCAGCGTACTTTTGCCCGAACCCGACGGACCCATCAGGGCCAGAAACTGCCCGGTTTCGATGGTCAGGGAAATATTGTCCAGAACCTGAATTGATTCGGCGCCCCGGTGGTAATATTTGCTGACATTCTGTACGTCGATAATGGATGGCATGGTCTCTATAATCCGAAGATCACAATTCAGTCATTCAAATTAAACAGGTTTTTCTTCACTGCATTGCAAATCATTTTTATAACCTTTTGGATTTTTCACATAATTTCACACAATCCTTTACATTTCAATAACTCATCAAGATTGTACGGTAAATCCATGTCAAAAAAGTCTTTGACACCACCGATGCCTTTGCTTAAAGAAAATGTATCATTCAAATAATGGTAATTTTTTTTGACCCCTTTCCCGAAGTGGTTGAGAAGTTACATGACACCTTAACGTGGAGAACAACTTATGTATATCAACGGCAATTGGATGGAAGCAGCCAGCGGGCACACGTTTCAGTCATATAATCCGGCAAACGGCGAATCCGTCGGATCGGTTCCGGCAGGAAATGATGTCGATACCGTCAACGCCATCGATGCGGCAGCAGCGGCCTTTCCCCGGTGGTCATCCCAAACAGCCTATGAACGGTCCCGTTTTTGTACCTGGCCCACAGCCTGATGATGGCTGATCTGGAACGGCTGGCCGCCATCATGACACAGGAGCAGGGCAAACCGATCCAGGCAGCCNNCAAGCGCGTCTATGGTCAGACAATTCCGTCTGCCAGAGCCGATCAGCGGCTTATTGTTATCCGGCAGCCGGTGGGTGTCGTCGGCGCCATTACACCCTGGAATTATCCCATATCCATGATCACCCGAAAGGTTGCTCCGGCCCTGGCAGCCGGTTGCACGGTTGTTCTGAAGCCGGCGGAAGCCACACCCTTATGCGCCAGAGCAATGTTTGAGATTTTTGAAAAAGCCGCCATTCCTGCCGGTGTCGTCAACCTGGTGACGGCGCTGGAACCCCGACCGGTCGGCAAAGCCCTGCTGGATGATCCCAGAGTCCGCAAACTGACATTTACCGGATCGACACCGGTTGGAAAGATGCTGGCCAGGGAAGCGGCCTCCCAGTTGAAGCGGGTATCCCTGGAGCTGGGCGGGCATGCCCCCTTTATTGTATGCCGGGATGCCGATCCGGTTCATGCGGCCAAGGGACTGGCGCTGGTCAAATTTCTCAACACCGGACAGGCCTGCATCAGCCCCAATCGCATTTATGTTCATACGGATGTCGTCGATTCATTTTTGAATGAGCTGTCCAAACGGGTATCCGCACTGAAAGCCGGTTCAGGCTTTGATCCCGGTGTCCGGATCGGCCCGCTGGTAAATGGTGCAGCAGTGGAAAAAGTGGATCGTCAGGTTCAGGATGCAATCAACAAAGGCGCGAATCTGGTTGCCGGCGGCCACCGGCTGACCGAAGGCGGCCTGGACCGTGGATTCTTTTATGCGCCGACCATTCTCAGTCATGTCACCCCGGACATGACGATCTATCGGGAAGAGACCTTTGGTCCGGTAGCCCCCGTCATTGTTTATGATAACGAAGACGACCTGACGGCCATGGCCAATGACACCACCTACGGCCTGGCATCTTATGTCTATACCCGTGATCTGAAAAAGGCATTCATGCTGTTTGAGGGTCTTCATTTTGGTATCGTCGGGATCAATGACATCAACCCGACATCGGCGGCAGCTCCTTTTGGCGGCATGAAGGAAAGTGGTTTGGGCCGGGAAGGTGCAATGGAAGGTATTGATGAATATCTGGAAACCAAGCTGGGCGGGTTTTCCATCTGAAAAAATCAACCACAGATACGCAGCGTTCACAGAGAAAACCACCTTGTCCCAATGACTTTCTCTGTGTTCTCTGTGCCTCCCTGATCCGTATCCCATACCGGAAAAAATGCAAGTGGCGGTGGCCGCCAGGTATCCGGTTTTCAGGGGTCGATGACCAGCAGTTCCTTTACGGGTGTCCCGTCACTCCAGAACCCCATAAACCGTTGCTCAGGGGTATTTCCAAGGCAGTACTCCCGGTTAATGCTGTAAAATGCATAATCGGTCAGTCCATCAAACAATTTCCATGTCGAATAAAAATCCATGGCATCAACCAGATCGGTATCGGGGACGCATAGGGGCGCCATATGATCGGCAACCAGATCCGGATATCCATACCGATCGGTCGTCTGCACGACATAATTCTTTTGAGATGCGGGAATCTGGACCGCTGTTGAAAATATGGTCCGGGCCGAGGAGTCTCCGGCAATGGTGTCATCCTCCCCCACAACAACCAGCAACAGGACAGTGGCAGGCATTTGATTGAAATCATTCATCATCGTGTCATTTCGAAGATATGGCTGTACCGGCATGACTGCTTTGGGGATCGGCAGGTTGTTTTCCTGAGCAAGAACCGCCATTTCAGCGGTGATGCCTCCCCCCAGAGAATGACCCGTTATTGCGAAATTTTCCAGTTCCGGTTGGACCGGACCATTCTGCAGGATTGGAATCGCCTCCTGCACGGAACGGATGGCGTGTTCTGTCGCGTGCCGGACCCCGATATTCAACGTGAGCTGATACCGGGGATAAATAACGATGTTGCCCCGTTTGACCAGATGTTCCACCCACGCCCTGTAGAAGACGGGGAACATGGCCCCCCATCCATGATTGAAGACGATAACCGGTGCGGATGCGGGTGTTGGATCGGCGGGTTCGAATATCCAGAACTCATGACTGCCGGAACCATATCCGGTTTGCCGTACTCCCGCATGGGAATAATTTGATCCACCTGGACCATCCAGTGCCTGGAGTGGCGGGGTGGGATCTGAAGCCGGGCTGTCGTCTTCTGAAAAACCCGGCGATGCCATTACAAAAAGATTCAAAGCAAGCAGCATCGAAAGACAACCTGTCAGAAATCGAATTTTCATGTGGAACCTCCCATAATTTTCAGTCATTTTGTGTTGA
>DFZE01000062.1:4263-9736 GCA_002382065.1 Desulfobacteraceae bacterium UBA4064 | reverse complement strand
AATGATTGAATCTTTCACAGGAAGGAAACCATGTTGTGGATCCGATCCAGGCGATCGTATTGGGTGTTGTTCAGGGATTGACCGAATTTCTTCCAATCAGCAGCTCCGGCCATCTGATTATTTTTCAACATATTCTGGGTCTTCGGGAAGCGGAAATTCTGTTTGATATCAGCGTTCATGTGGGAACACTGGTTGCCGTAATCGTTTTCCTGCGGGAAGAACTGCTGGCCATGCTGAAAGCCCTGAACCGGGGAATATATCAAATTCGGCATCAGCAGTTGGTCTGGCGCTCAGCCTGGCAGGACAGGGATATCAGGCTGGCCGCTCTCATTGTCATCGGGTCCTTTCCCACCGCCATACTGGGCCTTTGTTTTAAACAGATTGCAGAGACCCTGTTTTCAACCGTTCTGATTGTGGGTATCGATTTGATTATCACCGGTTTTCTGTTATGGTTCACGCGGGGTTTTCACCGCACCGGGCGATCCATTGACAGCCTTTCCATTCGGGATGCCCTGATTATCGGCACGGCTCAGGGGTTGGCCATCATGCCCGGTATATCCCGATCCGGGTCCACCATTTCCGCCGGAATATTTCTGGGAATCAATCATGAACTGGCTGCCCGATTCTCGTTTCTGTTGTCCATTCCAGCGGTTTTTGGCGCCACCCTGCTCAGCCTGAAAGACTTCATGGATGTGGGCGGAATGGTCTGGCAAACGTGGCTTGCCGGCGCGATCGCTTCCGGAATTGTGGGGTATCTGTCACTCAAGCTGTTACTTCTGATCGTCAAAAAGGGAAATCTGTTTTCGTTTGCCCCGTACTGCTGGCTGACAGGTCTGATCGCCATCGCGTGGGGCCTGTTTGCGGGATAAATATGCTAACTACAGGAGATATTCATGAATCCGGACATGTTCAGGGAATATGATATTCGGGGAATTGCTGGAAAAGATATGGATGAATCGGATGTTGTCCGGATCGGAAAGGGAATCGGGATGTTTCTGTCCGGCACCGGAAAAACCAGGCTCACTGTCGGCAGAGACTGCCGACTGACATCGGACCGGTATGCAGACCTGCTGATCCAGGGCCTGGTATCCACCGGCTGTCACATCACCGATATCGGTGTATGTACCTCACCGGTCCTGTATTTTTCGATTCAACATCTGAAGCAGGACGGCGGGGTGATGGTGACCGCCAGTCACAATCCCGCAGAATACAATGGATTCAAAATCTGCTCCGGAACGGATTCCGTGCATGGCGATCAGCTTCAGGAAATCCGAAAAATCATCGATACCGGCCAATTTGCATCCGGCGCTGGAAACGCGACCCGTGCAGATGTGATTCCGTCTTACATGGATTATATTTCAAGGGGTATCGGTATCGACCGTCCCCTTCGGGTCGGGATCGATGCCGGAAACGGCACGGCCGGCGTCATTGCGGTTCCCCTCATGAAACAGTTGGGCATCGAGGTGCATGATCTGTATTGTGACATGGACGGAACATTTCCCAATCATGAAGCCGATCCGACTGTGTTGAAAAACATGGCGGATCTGATTCGCCTGACAAAAGAGAAACAACTGGATATTGGTATTGGCTATGACGGGGATGGGGATCGCATTGGTGTGGTGGATGAATCCGGAAACATTATTTACGGCGACAAACTGATGGTCATTTATTCCCGTGAAATCCTGTCCAGAAAACCGGGAGCCACATTCATTTCAGAAGTCAAATGTTCCCAGACACTTTATGACGACATCGAAAAACACGGGGGCCGGGCGATCATGTGGAAAACCGGTCATTCCCTGATCAAATCCAAAATGAAAATCGAAGGTGCCGAACTGGCCGGTGAAATGAGCGGCCACATGTTTTTTGCCGACCGTTATCTGGGCTATGATGATGCAATATACGCCTCCTGCCGGCTTCTGGAGATTCTGTCAAAAACCGGAAAACGGATTTCGGAACTGCTGGATGGCATTCCGAAAACATTCAGCACGCCCGAAATTCGGGTGGACTGTTCGGATCATCTGAAATTTTCAATTGTCAAAAAGCTGGTCAGCTATTTCAGGGACCGGTATCCCGTCATCGATATTGATGGGGTTCGCGTCCTGTTTGATGGCGGATGGGGTCTGGTTCGGGCATCCAACACCCAGCCCGCGCTGGTTTTGCGCTTTGAGGCATGTTCGGAAACCCGGCTTGAAGAAATCCGGGATATTGTTGAATCCCGATTGCGGGAAATTTCAGAGGAATAATTGTAATACCCTGAAAGACCGGGAAAAAACAAAGAGACGAAAGAAAGGATATGTCCCATGAATCTGCAATCCATGATCGATCAGATTAAAAAACACCCCGATGCCGATAAAATCGGCATGATTCTGTGTCATAACGGCATTGTCCGCGCCACTTCCCGGGATGGCCGAAAGGTCTCCGGACTGCGAATCACCGTTGATCACGCAAAACTGAAACAGGTGATCGACCACAACCGGAAAGCACCCGGTATTGTCGAAATCCTGGTTCATATCGTTGAAAATACCGACCTTTCGGTTGGTGATGACGTCATGTTTCTGGTAGTTGCCGGCGACATTCGGGATACGGTCATTACCGTGCTGCAGAATACCCTGAATACCATCAAGGAAACCGTGACCCAAAAAACACAGTTTTATCTGACCTGACAACCCGGTTTTACAGTTTCTTTTCTCCCCAATTGTTGCGTCGTGCCTGAGCTGGATTTCAGTGATGGATGATCAATGATATTGAATAATTGGAAAAAGGAGTCATCAATTGCTCGGCACCATTGTCAACACCCTGGCCATAACCGGCGGTAGTCTGATAGGTCTGATGTTTCGCGGAAGAATTCCGGTTGCCTATCATCAAACGGTCCTTCATGCCATCGGCCTGGCTGTTATGTTGATCGGCATCAGAAGTGCATTGAAATCCACTGACATTCTGTTGATCATTTTCAGTGTGGCCATCGGAAGTGTGGTCGGGGAATATATCGGCATTGAAAACAGGCTGGAAAAATTGGGAAACTGGCTGAATACCCGTGTATCGAAATCCGAAAATGATTTTACACGCGGGTTTGTTACGGCCAGCCTGTTGTATTGTGTCGGATCCATGGCAATCGTCGGATCCCTGGAAAGCGGACTGACAAACAACCATCAAACCCTGTATGCCAAATCCATTCTGGATGGTATCGCATCGGTTATCTTTGCATCCTCACTGGGATGGGGTGTCCTCTTTTCCGCGTTGCCTGTCTTTATTTACCAGGGCGTATTGACACTGTCAGCCTCGGTCATGAAGCCATTGCTCACGACTGCGGTGGTGGACCAGATGTCCGCGGTCGGCGGACTTCTCATTATGGCCATCGGTATCAATCTGCTTGAACTGAAAAAAATTCATGTCGGCAACATGCTTCCGGCCATTTTTATGCCCCTGATTTATTATGCGTTGAAATCGGCTTATCTGGCGCTGTAAAAGGAAGACGGCTACTGGCCAGACCATCGCGGTATGGCTGGTTCTGACTGCTGAACTCTGACTTCTGAATATTTGAGTAGTTACCTTGAAAATGCAGTTAAAAATAAACATATACCATCAAGCTCCGTAGGAGCGTCCCAGGAAACAAGACATGAAATGAAAATCATTGGCATAACGGAAAAAGAAGATCTGATTGATATCGTTTGTGATATCTGCGGGAAGTCTACCAAAACGGAATTCGATGATTACGAGTACGCCGAGCTTTCAGCAAGGTGGGGCTATTCATCTTCAAAGGACGAGGAATATCACGAAGTTTGCCTGTGTGAAAAATGCTATGATCAAGTGACTTCATACATCGAATCCATAGGAGGGAAGGTTACCATTAGAAGTTATTGAATTAAACTCACAACAAACAGAAAGACGTAGGAAACTAACGTTCCAGGATCCCGATCCCGGGACATGGAGGAAAAGATGGGAAGCTATACTGCTGTCGAGGCTTTTGTCAGAAAAGGGAAAATTTATCCAACAGAGCCGGGCAGGTTGCCTGAGGAAGGCAGGCTTTTGTTGATTGTCCTGGAAGAACGAAAGCATAAGGTGTATCCAAAGAGTATTGGCAATCTGCTCGGCTGGCTAAAAACTGATCTGGATGCCACGACATGGCAACGAAAGATACGCGCTGAATGGGACGATCGTTTATGAGGAACATGATCGACACCAATGTTTGGATTGACGGTATCGCGGGTAACTTGAACATCGAGTGAATGTTAGCGTTGCAGCGGAAAGGGCTGGTTATTCTGCCATTACTCGTTTGGAACTGTTCGGATTTCCAGGGCTGACCGAGGTAGATGAAGGAAAGATAAGAGAACTTTTGCAGGCATTTGAGGAAGTGCCTGTAACTTCAGAAATTATCGACCGCGCAATACAAATTAGAAAGAGAGCTAAGGTGAAAGTGCCTGACGCCATCATCGGAGCATCTGCTCTGGTGCTTGGATGTAACCTCGTTACAAGAAACGTATCCGATTTCAAGTCAATAGATGGCTTGAAGGTGATAGATGCTTTTGCGAATCAGGCGGATACTGGTGGTGGAGGGGAAGAAGAAGCTCGATAGGCGGATGGCGGCGTTCTATGCCACATTGTGGTTACAGGCCGCTCCGATGGAGCTTAATGGGAATAACAATCAATTTCTACAAACAGGTCGCCCCTACGGGGCTTTTACGGAAGATATCATTTTCATTCCTGGGGNNAAAATTTTCAATCATTTGAGTGCCATATTCGGTCATGAAGCTTTCCGGATGAAACTGGACGCCATGCAATGGATAGCATGTGTGGGAAATCCCCATTATCACGTCATCTGTGGCAACGGCTGTCACCTGAAGTGAATCATGACTGGGCTCGATCATCAGGGAATGATACCGGGCTGCCTGAAATGGTGTTGGAATGTTATGAAAAACCCCCCCATTGTCATGATGAATCAGGCTCACTTTTCCATGCATCGGGACCGGGGCGCGAACGGTTTTCCCCCCAAAAGCCTCATTCAGGCACTGCATTCCCAGGCATACCCCCAATATGGGGATATCCCTGTAAAAAGTCTGAATGACAGGGATCGATACACCGGCATGGACCGGATCTTTTGGTCCCGGGCTGATCAGAATGTAATCCGGATGGGTCTCCGCCAGCCTGTCGGGATTGGTCTCATCACTGCGATATACTGTTATCTCAAGCGGATAGGCTTTGAAAAGTTGAACCAGGTTAAAGGTAAACGAATCATAATTGTCGATCACTGCCAGTTTTGTCATCACGCCCCTCCCCAAAAAAAACAGCCATCCTGACCGGAGTCTGGATGGCTGTTGCCTGGACATAACCCGAATAAACCCATATATCCGGATTAAACCGGATCAACGATTAATAATCAGCCCGCTATCTCATTCTGTTCCTTGTTTTTATACTGCAGTCGGTCACTATTTGCGTGTCCCTTACCCCGGCCCTTCACGGTCGGACGGTAGAGACA
>DFZE01000062.1:0-4179 GCA_002382065.1 Desulfobacteraceae bacterium UBA4064 | reverse complement strand
CAGGACGCTCCTACGGAGCTTGATGGGATATGTCTATTTTTAACTGCATTTTCACGGTAATGATGATGTGAATCAATTCGCGGTAAATGCCAGGCCGTTGAAAACCCCAGGGATTCCAGGCATCGGATGCCTTCTGCAACATGGCGGCCAACTGTATCCACGCTGTGGGAATCATCGCCGGGCGCAACGGAAATGGACATTTCACGGGCCAATTCCAGAATGGGATGAGAGACATAGGGTTCCCGGCTGCCTTTGAACAGGGCCCGGACATTCAGATCCAGTATCAGATCGAGTGATGCAATCGTTTCCAGATTTCTGCGGATGCGCTGCCAGACTGCCGGAGACGTCAACCGGGTGGAATAATCGGGATCAAATATGCGGATCAGGTCAAAATGCCCCACAACAGATGGTTTGAGGGTTTTTATCATATCCTGCTGCAGGTCAAAATAGGCAAGATACAAATTTTCGATACCGCCTGAAACCGATACAGCCCGTTCATATTCAGCCAGGGTCATGTCAATGGGAATATCGGCCACATGATGAACCGATCCCACGACATAATCCAGATCAAACAGATTCTTCAGATGCATGGCATATGCCACTGCACCGTCATACGCCTCTGTTTCCATCCCCACATAAATGGTGAGTCGCCCCCGGTAGTCAGTCTGCAATTTCCGGCAGTGCGCCACATATCGGCCAAAACGCACCTGTATGGCCTGTGCGGTCAGGCCGGCCGCTTTTTCATCGGGATACAGAAAGGCGTCACTGACTGGAGGCATGTGTTCGGTAATGCCCACCCATGAAAATTTCTGATAGTGATAGGCTTTGACCATGTCTTCCAGGGAATCCTGAGCATGCTGACAATAGTCGGCGCTATGTCCGCCATGAACCGAAACCAGCGGTGGCGGGGGGGCTGATTGTGAATTCTGAGGAGTGCTCATCTGTCATCCTGTTGTGAATGGCGATCTGTTACATATCCCCGGCATGATACGAGCTTCTGACAAACGGACCGCATACCGAACGAACAAAGCCCATTTCCAGGGCCGTCTGTTGCCAGCGTTCGAATTCCCGTGGCGGAACATAGCGTTCAACCGGCAGATGGTTCCGGCCGGGTTGAAGATACTGCCCCAGTGTGAGTCTGGTGCAGCCATGCGCACGCAGTGCTTCCAGAACCTCAATAATTTCAGCGTCTGTTTCACCCATCCCCAGCATCAGTCCGGATTTGACCGGTATATGGGGAGAATGTGCGGCGCTTTCAGCCAGAAGCGCCAGTGAACGGGCGTACACCGCCTGGGGCCGGGCAATGGAATACAGCCGGGGCACGGTTTCGATGTTGTGGTTGAGAACTGTTGGACCTGCCTGTAACACGGTTTTCAGGGCAGACGAATCCCCCTGAAAATCCGGAATCAGCACTTCAATCCCGGCCTGGGGAATGGCGTGCCGAATCGCCTCGATGGTTCTGGCAAAACAGGATGCCCCACCATCCGGAAGATCATCCCGGGTAACCGAGGTGACCACCACATAGGTCAGTCCCAAAGATCGGGCAGCATCTGCAACGCGGGTTGGCTCGTCCGGGTCCAATTCTTTTGGAATGCCATGAGACACGGCGCAAAACCGGCAGTCTCTGGTACAGACATGCCCCATGATCAAAAATGCGGCGGTCTGTTCCGAAAAGCATTCCCACTGATTGGGGCAGCAGGCTTCCTGACAGACCGTATGCAGGCAACTGTTCTGTATGAGTTTCCGCATTTTTTCATATTCCGGCGATGCGGGCAGTCTTCGCCGGAGCCATTCGGGTTTGGGCAACTGGGCTGTCACAGGTTTCCTCCAGGCATGATCTAAGCCGGTTAAAGGGGCCTTATGGATCCGCGTGAAAATTTCAGTCAAAGGATGAGTGGCAGAGGGGCAAAGTTCGGCGGATTTGCCTGACCGGTTTTTCCGCAGCGGTATCGATGCCGTCCAGCAGGCTTGCTTTGCCACTCTGTCCCTATGTCCCTCTGCTTCTTTGCCACTCTCCCTTCTAACGGCATCAAAGCTGTCCGGCAGGCATGCCTTTCCCCTTTGTCCCTTTGCCACTATGTCCCTCTGCCCCTTTTTTTTCTAAAGTTTACTATAAAACATGCCGATAGAATAGATGAATATTTCACAAGGGAGGAAAACCATGATAATTGCATCTTCAGACATCCTGATGACATCCAGCCGGACGTATATCGAGACGAATCAAAAATCCGAAAGCATGACCATGTGGGTCGGCAAAAGACCCGTGCCGTCTCCAAACGCCCGGTCAGGCGTATCCCATCCTTCTGCAAATGCGATTCAAAACAGAATTGCAGACATGGTTACCCTGTCCGGAGACGCCAAAAACCGTGCTTTGAACAAACACTCTCTGGCGGATGCAGACAAGGCGTGTGAAACCTGTAGTCATGCGGGTGAATCGGATGGAACGGATGATTCGGTCTCCATGATGAAGCTGCTGGTGGAAAATATCATCGGCAGAAAAATCCGGATTTTCAATTATGCACGGGAGGCCAATGCCAGCCGAAAAGCAGGACCGGATATGCCGGATGGACGGTCCGGTGCGCCGGCTCAAGGGGAAGAGGGGTGGGGATTGGAATATGATTATCATGAATCCCGCACCGAGTTTGAAATGACGACCTTTTCATCCTGCGGAATCATCACGACGGGTGACGGCCGGCAGATCGATTTTTCGGTGGACCTTGAAATGAGCCGGGCATATGCTGAAGAAACCAGTCTGTCCATACGCGCCGGAGATGCGGTTCAGACAGATCCGCTGGTCATCAACTTCAATGGATCTGCCGCTGAACTGACCGACGCCACATTTTCCTTTGATCTGGATATCGATGACGCCGAAGAATCCATTTCATTTTTAAAATCCGGCAGCGGCTTTCTGGTCCTGGACAAGAACCGGGACGGCATTGTCAACGACGGCAGTGAATTGTTTGGCCCCGCAACCGGAGACGGCTTCTCTGAACTTGCCGCATATGATGACGATCAGAACAACTGGATCGATGAAAACGATGCCATTTATGACCGGCTATCGGTCTGGACCCGGAGTGAATCCGGTGAAAACCAACTGAGCAGTCTCAAAACAAGCCAGGTGGGCGCCATTTATCTGTCCAGTGTCGAAACGCTGTTTGACTTGAAAGACCAGGATAACAACCAGAAGGGACAAATTGCCGCAACCGGAATTTATGCGGATGAAGACGGCAGCGTCAAAACGGTGCAGCATCTGAACCTGTCTGCTTAACACCAATACCCGTGAATGAAAGTGATTCATTCACGATCAGGATGAATTGTTCACAAGAAATCCGGTTTGCCCTCATTTGGACCGTTGATATTCACGGTCCGCCGGCCATCAGGCCTTTCTGGTCAAACCGGTTCCCGGCGAACATTGCGCAAGGGCGATCCCATCTGGAACCGCAGCGATGTGCTGTTCATTTGCACACCGTTCAGCCGGTAGGTCAGGTTGGCCAGTTGTGTGGCCTACCTGACATTGCGATTGTGCGGTCAGCCGTTGCCTAATGTCAGGGAGCCGCAAAAAACCGCGCCACCTGACCTACCGACTGAATTAGGGCAGATCATTTTTTCGTGTGTTTCGTGGTTAAAAGTATTTTCACGGTAATTTTGTTGTTTAAGCTGTTTGCATTTGCCCAAAAGCCGTCAATACTCGATGCCGCATCATCCTTCCCCCTTCAGTCTTCAGCCTTCAGCCTAATTTCTATACAGAAATCATACATTCGGTGATGTCACCATATCGTTGACAATCGGTTCATGTCTATCGTAGGGTTCCTCCAGTAAATCCACTTTAGCGCCGGAGGCAACCCATGAACGAACTCGATCAATACTTCTGCCCCAATGAACAATGCAAGGATTACGGCCTGCGCGGGCATGACAACATTGGCATTCGCGGCAAATACGGCAAGGACAAAAAACGTGACTTGCTGTACTGCCGCACCTGTGGGCAGCGATTTGCCGCTACTCGCGCCAGCGCGCTGTTCGGCTTGCATCTGCCGGCCGACACGATTCGGCAAATTATTCACCACGCGGCCGAAGGTGTCGGTGTTCGTGCAACCGCGCGGTTGCTGGGGCTTGACAAAGATACCGTCAATCGTGTGATCCTGAGGGCCGGCGAGCATTGCGCCCTGGTGCTCTCTAATC
>DFZE01000089.1 GCA_002382065.1 Desulfobacteraceae bacterium UBA4064 | reverse complement strand
CTGGAAAGGCTCGGCTGTCGGATCATCTCCGGCATATTCCACCCAGACCTGTATCGCAGAGGTTACGGTTGATCCGGATACCGGAAAGCTGTCGGTGGACAAGGTTACCCCGGCCCATGACTGCGGATTTGCCCTGAATATTACCGCGGTAGAGGGTCAGATGGAAGGCTCCATGTGTCATGGATTGAGCGAAGCCCTGTTTGAAGAGATGATATTTGACGACCGGGGACGCCTGATCAACCGCACACTGGGAGACTACAAGATCGCAACGGCCCTGGATGTTCCCGAATTGAGTGCGGTTGTCATCGAAAGCAACGAGCCGGGCGGTCCGTTTGGCGCCAGGGAAGTGGGTGAAGGGCGCATCATCCCGATTTTGCCGGCCATCATCAATGCGGTATATGATGCCTGCGGTGTCGTCATCATGGATTTGCCCATTACATCCGAAAAAATTCTCAGAGCGATCCGGGCCAAAGAAGTGGCCCAAACCGACCGGTATATATTTGAACCGCCGGCCCAGGCCATCCGGCTTCTGGAAAAAGGGCGGGAAATCACCCGTATCTGGGAAGAACAGATGAAAGAGAAGAAATAATCAGTGGCCAGTGGCTGTGAGTGACGGGTGACGGGTGACAGGTAGACGGCATCAGACTTGTCACCCGTCACTTGTCACTTCTAAGGACACGACCGCATTCACAAAATATAACCCCCAAAAACGAAACACCCAAAAAGATCCCCCATGAAAACCATTCCAGTGAAAGACGCGATTGGCAAGATACTGGCCCATGACATCACCCGCATTGTTCCGGGTGTTGAAAAGGGGCCGGCATTTAAAAAAGGATACTGTATCGGCGCCCAGGATATTCAGATCCTGCTCGATATCGGAAAAGAGCAGATTTATGTTCTGGATATCAAACCGGGATCGATTCATGAAAACGAGGCTGCGGAACGGATTGCACGGGCTGCAGCCGGCCCGGGCCTGCGCCTGACCGATCCATCCGAGGGACGCATCAATCTGGTCTCAACAACTCCCGGCCTTCTCAAAATCGATATTGACGCACTCAACCGGCTCAATACCATTCAGGATGTCTCGTTTGCGACAATTCACTCCAATCACGCGGTTGAGGCCGGCGTTCCGGTTGCCGGCGCACGGGTCATTCCCCTGGTGGTTCAGGATGATCTGGTTTGTGCGGCGGAAGAACTCTGCCAGGCGTGTTATCCCCTGATTCAGGTCAAACCGTTCCTGTCCCTGCGGGTCGGGATGGTCACGACCGGGAGTGAAGTGTATCATGGCCGGATACAGGACAAATTCGGGCCCGTGGTTACGAAAAAATTCAACCAGCTTGGAAGTGCCATCACCCGCCAGATTCTGGTTTCCGACAATATCGACATGACGGTCGCGGCCATTAATGACCTGATTCGGGAAGGGGCGCAAATGGTGGTGCTGACCGGCGGGATGTCCGTGGACCCGGATGACCAGACACCGGCCAGTATCCGGGCGACCGGCGCGGATGTGGTTGCCTATGGCGTCCCGGTTTTTCCCGGCGCCATGTTCATGCTGGCCCGGCTGGGTGATATTCCGATTCTGGGATTGCCCGGGTGCGTCATGTACTATCAGACCAGTATTTTTGATCTCATCGTTCCCCGGATTCTGGCCGGGGATAAAGTGACCCGGGAGGACATCACCCGCCTGGGATATGGCGGATTCTGCATGGCGTGCGCAGACTGCCGATATCCGGCCTGCAGCTTCGGGAAGATATAGGCTTGAGGGTGGGGGAACAGGAAAATTCAAATTACCTGTTTCTCAAACTACAGCTCAAAATTTCCGGTTTTCAGCTCGTTGTCCGACAGGCAGGCCATGACATGGGTCCTGGATGTGTGGATGTGTTTTCGGATCGTTTCGACACTGCCGAGGATATCCTTGTTTCGCATTTTTTTTACCAGCAGGTGGTGATCCGCTTTCATGTTGTCGATTCTGTCCGAATCATAGTTGTCAAGCTTTGCCCGAAGATAGATATGTTCCAGATTCATCTTCAGGTGCCATTTCAGAATCTTGTTCCGGGACATTTCAGCTATCTGAATATGAATCGCCGCATCGAGGAATATTTTTTTCCGGTTGTAATAGGGTGGATTGTAATTTTCAAATTCGGCAATCTTTTCTTCAAGCTTTTGAAAGTCCTCTTCGACGGCCTTCAGGATTGCCTGCTCCACAGCATAGGTTTCCAGGGCCTCCCGCACCCCGAATGCATCCCATGCCTCACCCAAGTCCATACGCCGGACATAAAATCCCCTTCGGGACTCTGAAACGACCAATCCCTGCTGCTCCAGCCGGTTCAGGGCATTGATCACCGGGGTCCTGGACATGTTGAGCATTTTTGCCATATCATCGTAAACCAGTCGTTGGCCGGGAACCAGCTTCTGATCGAATATGAACTGCTTGATTGTGCGATACGCATCCTCGATCAGCGTATTTGTATCTTTTTTTTTCCCGGCATTATTTCCGGCCGCTGCTTCTGGTTCATTTTTCATTTTCAGCTTTGACACCCTTGAATTGTCCAATAATGGTCATCATCCTTCCACCTTCACCCTTCACCCTTCACCCTTCACCCTTCACCCTTCACCCTCTAACCTTATCCCTTCGATCCCAGACGCAGTCCGCCATGAATGTAAAATACATCCCCGGCCAGGGCTTCGTTGCGATATAATTCACCAATCAGGGATGCGACTTCTTCGGGCTCGATCAACCGGTTGATTGGCACATCGGCCACAATTTTTTCCAGCGCCGCCTGGTTCATCCCTTTGACCATGGGGGTGTCCACATAGCCCGGCGCCACGGCAACGCAACGGATCCGGTCTGACAATCCCCTTCGAAAAAACTCCGCAGTAATGGTTTTTGGCATGACCGACATGGCCGCTTTGGTGGAGGCATAATTGATTTGTCCGGCGGTCGGGCGCAATCGGCTTCGCTGGTGACATCACACACCACCGCAGCGGTCTCACCGCCAAGCAGGTTTTGTGCGGCTTCCAGAGGCTCGCGGGCGATATCCGCCAGAACCGCTTTCCCGCCGTTTTCAATCCAGTATCTGGCCAAAGCCAGGCCGATACCGCTGCCACCACCCGTGATCACCGCTACGGAATTTTGTATTTTCAGCATTGTTGTTGCCTCCGCCATCAGGGGACAATATGCCCCGAATGTTTCTTTTCGGTAAAAAAAATTAATTGATTATTCATTTTTTGTCAAGCAGCAGAAATTGTCGGCAACGGCCATGAAAAAAGGCACATCACAGGGACACGGCGCGCCGTACCCCTGCTATAGATCAGTCAGGGCGGGGAATTCGGGACAACACGCCGGCAAGGAATTCGTCAACAGGAGAATAGGGATCATTGGGGTGGGTTTTCATTGCGTCAGATATTTCCGACCATTTTTCATCTGTCAGCCATTTGGCTTTGAAGTATTCCAGAATTCGCTCGTCCATGAGATCCATCAGCTCTGTCATTGCCAGTTTGTGACGTCTGGCACATTGGCTTTGAGAACAACCGGCATCCTTTTCCAGCCGGTCAACCAGCGAAACAAAACCGTCTCCCCGGATGGCAGAGGTCTTGTAGATCGGCAACTCAGAAGCATCCGGATTGTCATCAGACAACAGGGCAGACTGAAATATAGGTGATGGCATCGCCGATGGTAAAGGCCAGTTCCTGAATGGCGGTGGCCCCGGCTTCACGGAAGTGATATCCGGCAATGTTCAGGGTGTTCCACTGGGGAACATGTGTCATGCAGTATTCAACGATGTCCAGCGCCAGTTTCAGGCTGGGTTTTGGCGGGAAACTGTAGGTCCCACGGGCAATGAACTCCTTGAGGATATCATTTTGAGTGGTTCCTTTCAGTTGCGGCCAGACAGACCCTGATCAAGGCGGGCCTGCCCCCGGAAACCCCGTCCATGGAACGGGATTTCGGGGATCGGTACAAACCCCATCCGCTTTTGAAAAAACGGGTCATGGCTGGTCTGCTTGGGAAAAAAACCGGTCAGGGATTTTACAATTACGACAAATGAATGGGGGCGGCGCACCGTATTGTAGGGGCACGGCGCGCCATGTCCCAACGGTTTTGGCATGTAACAGGGGATAACATGATGAATGCACGGGATTTGTTTGATTTGACCGGCAAAGTGTCGCTGGTATCGGGGGGTGGTGACGGAATCGGTCGGGCCATGTCCCTGGCACTGGCGGATGCCGGCTCGGATGTGGTTGTTTTTTCCAGACGCCGGGAGATATGTGAGGAAGTCGCAAAGGAAATTGAATCCCGCGGGGTCCGGGCCCGGGCATTTGCCTGTGATATCTGCCGTCAGGAAGATATCGACCGGGTGGTACAGGATACCATTTCCGAATTTGGCCGGATCGATATTCTGGTGAACAATTCCGGCAGGACCTGGGGCGCTTCTCCCGAAGACATCCGGATGGAAGACTGGCAGAAGGTCATCGATTTGAACGTCAACGGCACATTTCGATGTACCCAGGCCGTGGGAAAAGAGATGATCAGACAAAAACAGGGCAAGATCATCAATATATCCTCCTATTCCGGATCGATCGGAACCGATCCGGCGTATCTGGATGCCATTCCCTACAATACGTCCAAGGGTGCGGTCAACGCCTTCACGCGGGATTTGGCCATCAAGTGGGCCCGATACAACATTCATGTCAATGCCATTGCGCCCGGCTGGTTTCCGACCAAAATGACCCGGTGGACCTTTGATCAGAATGGCGAGAGGATTCTTTCCCGAATACCGATGAAACGCTATGGAGAGATGACCGATTTGATGGGGGTGATCATTTTTCTGGCCTCTGATGCATCGAATTATGTCACCGGACAGATCATTTCTGTTGATGGTGGTCTGACAGCCTGGTAATTATATTAAGGATGAAGGCGGAAGGATGAAAAAGATAAGGAGGAAGATTCATCCTTTATCCTTCATCCTTTCAAAAGGAGGAACACATGGCGGACCAATGTATGGGTGGACAGTTCATGACCGGACCCGTTTCCTGGAAAGATACCTTTGTCCCGGAGGATTTTACCCGGGAACACAGGGCGATTGCCAAAACGGTCCTGGAATTTGTGGTCGGGGAGCTTCTCAGCCGGGGCGATGAAATCGAGCATGTCAACAATGAACTGAGCCGGGAGTTGATGCGAAAGGCCGGGGATATGGGACTTCTGGCAGCGGATGTACCCGAAGAATACGACGGCATGGCGCTGGATAAAATCAGCTCCCTGATCATTTCGGACATTCTGGGGCAGGGTGCCGGGTCATTTACCGTAACCGAGTTGAATCATACCGGCATCGGTACCCTGCCCCTGGCGTTTTTTGGAACAGATGATCAGAAAAAACGCTATTTGAGCGGCCTTTCCACCGGGATACTCATCGGTGCATTTGGCCTGACCGAACCGGATGCGGGATCAGATGCCCGGAACGCACGAACCACGGCGGTTCTGAGCGACGATGGCAAATACTACATTCTGAACGGCACCAAGGCATTTATCACCAACGCCGGTTTTGCCGATCTGATTTTTACCTTTGCCAAGGTAAACGGCGCCGCTTTTACCGCATTTATCGTGGAATTCGGGTCGGAAGGTCTGTCCGTGGATGCAGAAGAAGTTAAAATGGGGATGAAAGGCACATCCACTCGAAGTGTCATTTTCAGCAATGTCCGGGTGCCGGTGGAAAACGTTCTGGGTGAGGTGGGAAAAGGCCATATCGTGGCCCTGAACGCTCTGAACATGGGCCGGTTCAAGGTGGGCGCCGTGTGTATTGGAAATGCCCGCGGTACGTTTTTCGAAGCCGTCAAATATGCCACACAGCGCGTCCAGTTCAACCGTCCGATCTGTGAATTTGGTCTGATAACGGAAAAAATTGCTGAGATGGCCTGCCGGATTTTTGCCGGCGAAAGCATGATGTATCGGACCGCCCACTAGGTTGACCGGCATACCAAAACCGAAGCGTCAACACCGGAGACCATCGGGCGGATCACTGCGGCGGCATTGGAAGAGTATTTGATCGAATGCTCAATCATGAAGGTGTTCGGGTCCGAAGCCCTGGGATTTGTGGCGGATGAATCCGTCCAGATTTTTGGCGGATATGGATATATCTATGAAAATCCGGCTGAACTGGCATTTCGTAACGCCCGAATCAACCGGATATGGGAAGGCGCCAACGAAATCAACCGCACCACCATCATCGGGACGTTTCTGAGGCGGATGTCCAAGGGCAGGCTGAAGCTGCCTGTCCATACTCCTGACAACCCGTTCCAGATGATCGCTGAGCTGCAGCCGGTCAGAACTGATGATCCCGAAACCCTGGATGCTCAGGAAAAATTGAACCGTCGCATTGCGGATATCTGTGTTCGGAAAAAAGGATATCCATTTAAAATCATGTAGATATAACGGGGTCATTGCAGATTTGTGAAAAAAAATTCAGCTCTCCGGATTCCCTTGAACCAGACTGCATGCCACAGGTTTACCGGCATTTCCCACAAATCCGGAATGATCCTTTTTTCCCTCTCTGACCCTATCCCTCTGCCTTTTATCCCTTTTGACCGGAGTCATACCTGGTACCCCTTCCCGATCTATCTGAAACCGGTTTCCCGTGTCACCGAAAATGCATCCAGAATCGTTATCTGGAAGGCTATGGCAGCAACTCATCGACGATTCGGAATCATCTGCCTTTTTGTCCATATTGACAAAGTGACCGCTATAAGATAGTTGAAAACAGAATCCGGATTTCACACCATGTCTATCGCCGGGTAACTGTGTAAAAAAAGGAAAACGTGATGACCGGAAAAGAATTTCTGAATTCTCTGGCAAAGGGGAAGTCGGATGTCATCCAACAGCTTCTTTGCATTCTTGCTGAAACCGGTTCTGATTATTGCCTGATTGGGGGACTTGCCGTTAACGCCTATGTTGAACCGGTCGTGAGTTTGGACGTCGATATTGTTATCGCTGTGGGCAATATGGAGACAGTTACCGATGCCGCAGGAAAACAGAAGTTTAAACTCGAAGTCTTTCCTCACAGCCTCAATTTGAGCGCTCCGGGTTCGGATATTCGGATTCAGGTTCAGACCGATCCCCGATATCAGAGCTTTATCGATGGCGCCACGACAAAAGAAATTCTCGGTTATCAGATGAAGGTCGCTTCCTTGAGTAATGTTTTGCAGGGCAAGGTCTGGGCCTACATGGATGATACACGCCGGAGAAGCAAACGGCAGAAGGATCTTGCAGATATTTCCAGAATCATCGAGACCTATCCAGAATTGATTATGGGCCTTCCCCAAAAGATAAGGGATCGGTTGCAGGAGAAATAGGGGCTGTAGATCAGGTTGGACGGTCGTTTGGCCTGCCTGACATTACGATTGTCGCGGTTAGCGGTTGGCATGGTGTCAGGGAGCCACAAAAAGCCGCGGCACCCTGACCTACCGGCTTGCCGCCTATTCAGGATGACTGAAAATATTTCACAAATCCGATATGACCCGAAATATTTAAAAGGACAGAATGGCAACATTTTATTTGCTGCGACACGGTGAAATTGAAGGCGCCAATCAAAAACGGTTGATCGGCCAGATTGATCTGCCGCTCAATCCCGAAGGTCGATATCAGGCAGAACAGAGTGGAAGGCATCTTTCGACGGTTGCGTTTTCAGAAATCTGGTGCAGTGATCTGAATCGGACGGTTGAGACCGCACAAATCGTTTCCGGTGAAAGGAATCAACCCATCCAACAGACACCAGAGCTTCGTGAAATTGCGCTTGGTGAATGGGATGGCCTTGAAATTGCGACAATCCGTGATAATTTTTCTGATTTATGGATTGCAAGAGGAGATGATATCGGCAATTTTTGCCCGCCGGGTGGTGAGAGCTTTTTTGATCTGCAACAGCGGGTGGTGACATTTATCCAGTCCCTGGTTTCAAGATGCTCCGGAAATGTTTTGATTACCACCCATGCCGGTGTCATTCGAACGTTTCTATGCCATATATTACAGGCACCGTTGTCTCATCTGTTTCGCATTCATCTGAATTATTGTGGATTGACGCTTGTGGAAGATGTGAGGGGTGAACTGCGGATAAAGGCGATGAATCTGGTTTTGCCGAATCATTTTGGATAAACAAACTCCCCGGGAACAAAATTCATACGCGGGTGGAAGGATCGGACGGAACACTGACCACTGACTACGGACCACTATGTAAAGGAGAATCAATAATGACCCCAAACAACATGTTGCAGAAAGGCAACCGATTCGAAATTCAGAAGTTTCGAAAACCCGGAAATATCCAGGAATTGAAACAGACGCATATCGCATTTACCGGTGCACCCAGACGCCATCCCTTTGATAAGTCCAAAATTGTTCTGGTATCGGATCCCTTCAGCGCCCAGGCATTTTGCTATGAATTTCATATATCGGATATTTCATGTGCCGAGGAGTTGCCGGCATTGGTGAATCCGGAAGGTGATGCAACGCCCATGTCGCGGATATGGATTCGAAAAGGCGCCATTGGAATCCGGATCACACCATTTGTTGTCGAAGATACCAGTGGTGCGTTTCCATAATACACGATCATGNNTTTTTTAATGCCCTTACGGGCACACTACGAACAGAGGGAAGCATTCAGGCAGTGCCGCTGTTGGACGGTCAGGCGGCTTGGCTGTTTCTCAATACGAACTACTCATATCTCAATACTTAATGACCCTGCACACAGGCTGAAAAACTAAGGAAAGATTATGACCGGCGAAAAGGATATCGTACTGATTTATCTGGAAGACAAGCCCCTGGTATTTGCCCGGATCGAGGATATTTCTGCGGATTACAAACCCGGATGGTATCATGTGCGGTTGTTGCTGCTTCAGATTCCGCTACAGACCGTTACCTGGATTATTCGGGATGTCTATATTGATGGTGAGCCATTTACCATGGATGGGAAAAAACTGCATTTTGAAAAAGTCGAAAGTCCGACAGAAGAAATGGATCAGGAAGACGTGGGGGTGGAACCGGACATAAAACCCCATCGGCCACCCGAGGGCAAGGTGATTTCACTGGCCGATCTGAAAAAGAAACGGTGATTCATCCATCTGATCAGGTGGACCATTGACAACGCCATCATCATTCAAACAGGAGAAAATATCTGATGGACATTAAAACAGTTCGAATCAACAATCCGGACGGACTGAACCTGATCCTGGGTCAGTCCCATTTCATCAAAACCGTGGAAGACATTCATGAGGCCATGGTAAATGCCGTACCAATGGCCAAATTTGGCGTGGCATTCTGTGAAGCCTCGGATAACTGCCTGATTCGATATTCCGGTACGGATGATGCCCTGATCGATCTGGCCAGAAACAATGCGCTGCATCTCTCAGCCGGTCACAGCTTTATTGTGTTTATGAAGGATATATTTCCCATCAATGTATTGAATGCCATCCAGCAGGTTCCGGAAGTCTGTCGGATTTTTTGTGCAACGGCCAATCCACTGGAGGTGGTGGTTGCAGAAACCGCGCAGGGGCGGGGCATATTGGGCGTTATCGACGGATATTCATCCAAAGGCATTGAATCCTCGGAAGACATTGAATATCGAAAATCCCTTTTGCGGAAATTGGGTTACAAGATGTGAGGGATCAGGGGCAAAGGGGCAGAGGATGATCGGAATAAAATTCCCATCCCAATCATCCAGCAGCCTGTAGGTCAGGTTGGCCAGTTGTTTGGCCTACCTGACATCTACCGGTAAAAAGCCAACTGCACAGTCAAATCATCCACATCATCCAATCATCCTGTTTATCCAACAGTCACTCTGTTCATTTCCAACGCTTCATTTAAAAGATTTTCAAACTGTTTCTGGCTGAACCGGTCCAGAGACCGCCAGATCAGCAACTGTTTCCGGATGTCATGTAAAAATGATTTGTTGATGCGTCTCCAGGTATTGGATTCTCCGGATTTTCGCTTCAGCAGAAGCTGAATTTCCAGAAATCCGGCTTCTTCCGGAGAATGACAAAAGCGGATTTGGGCTTCCTGCATGATGCCAAAATCAAATGGCGCCAGCCAGACATGGGCATGCAGGACGATACACGGATTTTTACAGCACCCCGCCCCCTGGCATTGGCTGGTGATCAGGGTCAGGCCATTCGGGGTTGGGCAGACTTCGGAAAAGGATATGTCTCCGATTGAAAACAGTCCGTGGGAAACATCCTGATGATTTTTAAAATATTCATAAATAAACCCGACAATGCTGTGCGTTTCCGGATATTTCATCAGAAACGGCAGCACAATTTCGAGCGTATTGCCTTTTGCCAGAGGCATGGTCCAGGACCGGTTGACATCGGGAATGGCAATTTCCGCCGCCACCCGTGACGGATAAATGGCCGAAATCAGAACCACGGCAATGACCAGAATCATGGCGCCGACACCGGACAGGGAGGAATAATTCACGGTGATGCCGGACCACAGGCTGGTTTTTGAAAAAATATAGGCGCTGGTCTGGGCCAGGAGATACCCCATGACCACGCTCAAAACGGCAAATGCCAGGGCTTCGGCAATAAAGAGAAAACTGACATGGGAGGGCGCCAGTCCCACGGATGTATATACGGCAATTTCCCGTTTTCGTTCATAAACACTGCTGATCATCGTATTGAGGACAATGCAGATCGATATGATGAGGGGTATCATGATATTGGGTACCCCGGCATAATTGAGGGTGTCACTGGCATGATACAGAAAAGTTCCCTCAGGCTCGCCGCTGAACAGGGTCAGTCCAAACCGGTCCACCAGATCCTGTGCCATGGACAGCGTCGGTGCATCCGGAAGATGTCTGACCGAAAGACTTTTCAGTTTGCCGCCTGAAGAAAGCAGTGTCTGCCAGGGGGTAATCAGGGTCAGATCGGTTGGGATATGCTGATACCGGCTTTGAAAGGACCGCACGTCATCACCGGATTCCATGGCATCCATTTCAATTTCGGTCATTTCCAGTGTTGTTTCCCGGGGGAAAATAACCGGTGTCAGGATTTCACCATCCAGATCTGTCATATCCTGCAGTATTTTTGGAGAGAAAACTCCCGCAACTTCAAAAACAATACCCCATAACACCACGCTGCTTCCCTGAGGCGATTTGGGATTGATCCCGAGTTCGATGGCCATCCGTTCGGGCAGCAATACTGTCAAGCGGTCTGTGGCATTCAACCATCGACCGCCAACCAGGATATTTTTCAAATCGTTTTCATGAAATTCTTCATTTGACAATCCGATCATGCCCTGGGCCTCGAATGTCCGTCCCTGATGGGTGACCGGAAGGCGGATGGCCCGTGTGCGGTCCTCTTTTTCCAGCCAGATCCGGGGGAGTATGGTACAGCCCGGGTCAAATGATGCCAGCAGAACCGGAAGACTTTCTTGCGGAATGTCAGTCCAGTTGGGATTTTTCAGCAAAAATCCGGCATATGGGGTTGTCTGGCTGTATTGAATCCGGGCATGCATCCGGGTGCTTTTTGCCGTGGTGAAACTCATGATGGTGAATGTCAGAATGATCAGGGTGATGCATGTCAGGGCCGTTCGAATCCGTCTGCGTCTGAGGTTGCTGACACCCAGAAGAAATGCCGCAGAAAAGGCTTTCCAACGGCTCAGATCCCCGGAGACCGACGCGATGGCCCGATTTTGAAACTGACTGATTTCTTCTTCAAAGCGGAAAAAGATGATCAGGGTGACCATGAAAGACAGACCGATAATAAAAAAGGCCAGGATCACGACAATCGGGCTGTATGCCAGTTTAAACGCGGGATGGACCGAATAAATCAGTCCAATGACCAGCATCAGAATAACCAGAAACGCGATGATCCGTTTGTAGATGTTTGAATAGGAAAATAAAAGCCGTTCGGCACAGAATGCAAATGGCACAAACAGTGCAATGTAAAACAAAACGCCGAACAGCACGTCTTTCTGGGTTTTTTCCACATCATCATAGACCCGGCTGGCCAATGCCCATGAAGCGGCGGCGGCCGGAATGAACCGGTCATACTCTTTATTCTGGAGCGCTGCCTCTGCGGTGGCCAGTGCCGCTCGCCCCTCCTGCTGGAGTTTGCGGATTTGTTCATTGATGATACCATGTTCTTCCTGGGTTGCAATCCGGGGGCCCAGCAGTGACCACATGTCTTTTGCAATCCGGTATGCGGTATGGTGAATGTTGGGCCAGTCGTCAATCCGGTAGCCGGTTCCCTCGGATCGGTCTGTATCGGCATGGGTCAGAATCAGCTTCTTTCGAATGACGGAATCGGACAGTGTCAGTTTGATGCGGGTGCCGGGCTCCAGAAAAACGGTCGTCAGGATGGACGATCGGGTGTCAATCCGGCTGAACCAGTATTTCATGGGCGATGCTTCGCGACGGCCATCGATCAACTGAATCTTGGTCATATACCGGAAATTTCTGGGTTCGAGGAGATTGAACAGCGTGGTGCTTTTACAGGCGAACATGACCAGATTCGTTTCCATCTGGTTGCGTTCCATCTTGATACGATAGGCGTTTTTTCCGGTCTGTTCCTTGTCAACCGCCCATTCGACCGCAGCCGTGTCCGGGTTGAACCGGTATCCCTCCACAATGACCTTGTCCAGAACATGCCGTTTGTCTGCAACACCCCGGACATGGAATTCGCCGGTCGAATCCACCATGCTGTAAAAGCGGGACAACCCCTGATAGGACATGACGACTGTTCCGGGGGCCGGCTGATCGGCAAAGAGTTCACCATGCCGAATGAATTTGGCGCGTCCGGACACGACAGAAAAACCGTTTCTGGGCAGTATATCAAGTTGAATATCCGGCGCATCGGCAATATGCCGGATAGCGGTGCAGACCTGATCGGCCTGCAGTTTGGCGAAATCCAGGTCCATGAAATTGGGTTTGTCATCCGGACATCCCCAGCGATATCTGGCGTCATAAACCGTTGCAAATGTCAGCCCCAGATATCCCGCCAGTGCGCTGACCTCTCCGCCCATGGCAGGCTGATCCACCAGATAGCTTTGCCAGGGTATCAGCCTGTTGGGTCTTAAGGTATCCTGAAACAGGGTCAGATTGTCTGTTTCGGCGCCGTTTTTCAAAATCTGTTCAATCTGTGTGTATGGCGCGGACCGGTTGATGGATGGCTTTAATGGATACAGCCAGCCCTGATTGAATGCACCAAAGCCGCTTCCATGACTGGACAGATGCAGGGAAACCGCGGCAACCAGTTCCCGGCTTTTGACAAATGAACGAAAATTTTGACTGTTTTTCAGGAGTTTCCGCCGTCGGTTTGCATCATTCAGAATGGATTCCTGATGCCGGATGGCATGCGGAATCAATTGCCTGTAAAGAGCATGTTCGGAATCGGAGAGCGTCTCCATATCCGTTTTCCAGCCCAGTTGTCTCAGGGTCAATCGCTCATCAGCCAGTTTGCGGATCTGATCGTCAACAGACGTACCGGGCTGGTCCATGCGCAGTTGTATCAGTTCCCGGGAGATTGAATCGACCCGGGTTTTGATCTCCTCCAGGACAGCCGCCTTGATGAGTTCGATGGCCGGTTGATCGTCCGGTTCCACCCGCTGGTCAAATTGGCCATCTGCCATTTTTTCAAGGGCCTCGATGGTTTTTTGGGTATCCCGAATGGATTCCCGAAGCGCCTTTTCCATTTTTCGAATGTCTTTGGGTGACGAGCGAATCGACCAGATGGCCTCCCGCATGCCGGCCAGGCTTTGGGCATGTCCACTGGTTGCGATCAGCAGAATGGATCGCTGGGGTGGATTTTCCCTGAAAAATCGTGCGGCCTGAAGGAGTGTTGCAATGCCGGTGGCTTCATCCGCTCCCGGAGACAAACCATAAACCCATGCGGTGCTGTCATAAAAGGCTTCTACCAGAATCAGTTCTTCTTTCAGCCTTTCATGTGTTCCGGGAATCAGACAGTATATGTTTTCGGAATTGATACTTTTCCAATGAATGGATGACCTGATTTGAATCCGGGATGAAATGGGGTCATTGGATCGGCTTTCAAAATTTCCAAAAATGGCCTGGGCCTCGGACAATGATACCCAGAATCGGGGAAAATGAATGGGCGTCAGCTCGTACTTGTTCTCAAAGTGGATGCGGCCATCGTTATTCCGGCCAACATAAATAACGGCCTTTGCCCCCAGATTGGCGGCCTGAATCCAGTTTTTTCCCGAATCCATTTCCATCAGAAGAATGGCGCCCTCGATCGTTTTGCCGTTCAGTTCGGGCAGGGATCCCTGGCCGACATAAATCAGCGGTGCGGAAAGCCCATTGGAATCGATGCCCTGGGGTGAAATGGCGTTGCCGTTCAGGGGATGTATCTGGGCGGTCAGGCCCGATTCCGGAATGTAAATGGTACTGTCATCATGCTGGAGAACCGGAAGCGGAAACCGGTGAACGTCGATTTCGGAATGACCGGCAGCCTCGAACTGATTGCGGATATACTCGGCAGACAATGCACATCCGGGCGTTCCGGCGCTGCGGTCTCCAACAGCGGATAATGCCAGGATATCATCCTGAAATGACGTGGCTGCAGAACCGGCGGGGAATACCAGAAGGGTTGCCAAACAAAAGATCAGCAAAACGAAAACCGGTTTCCGGATGCGGCCATCCGATATGGGTATCTGAGATTGATTCATGCTGCACGATCCTTCATTCTTCCACCTTCCTTATCCTTCATCCTCATCCTTCAGTCTTCAGCCTTCAGCCTTTACCCTTCATACCAATCTGTCCCACAGAAATGGACAGTTCATCCCGGTTTTCAATTTTATCGATCAGGCCATCCCGAATCCAGACAACCTGGTCGGAAACATTGAGCATTTTAATGTCATGTGTGGCGGAAATAACCGTAACACCTCTGTCCTTGCTCAGGGTTTTCAGCAGCGTGATAATCTGTTCACCGGTATGCAAATCCAGATTTCCGGTTGGCTCATCGGCCAGAATGATAACCGGATCATTTGCAAGCGCGCGTGCAATGGCCACACGCTGCTGCTGACCGCCGGAAAGTTCAAACGGCTTGTGGCTGAACCGGTCTGCCAGGCCAACCAGATCCAGAAGTTTGAGCCCTTTTTGGGTGGCTTCATCCTCGTTGACGCCGGCAAATACCATGGGCAGCGTGACATTTTCAATGGCCGTCATGACCTGAATGATATTGAATGTCTGAAAAATGTAGCCAATTTTTCGGCATCGAAGCCAGGCCAGTTCGTAGGCGTCCAGTTGTGCGATATCAACTTCATCGATGAATACCTTGCCGGAGCTGGGTTTGTCCAGGCCGCCAATCATATTGAAAAGGGTGCTTTTGCCTGATCCGGAAGGTCCCATGATGGAAATGTAATGGCCGGCTTCGATTTCCAGATTGATGCCTTTAAGGGCCTGAACCTCAAGTTTACCCATTTTGAAGTCTTTGGTGACGTTGGAAACCCGGACAATATTTCGAATCGCTGTCATGATTTTGCCTGAAAAGTTAAGGTGAAAATATACTGTTGTCGGTCAATGATTGTGGAAAAGCAGAATTCAGGAGTCAGGAGCCAGAATTCAGAATTCAGAATAAATAAGGAAAATGTCATTTTTATAAACAGTAACCAATCCCTATTTATTCTGGCTTCTGAATTCTGACTTCTGTATGATGTAAGATGAACGGATATTTTAATCAAGGGAAAAATCCATAACCCCATTCGCGTCATTCTGTTTCATTGGGGCTGATTCCAGATTTCGCGATGCTGATTCAAAAATTTTTGTAACGCTTCCGGATAACCCGGCGACAGGCTGGAATCACTGTGGCCCGCTTCGGACGCCACAAAGAGTTCAGCCTGGCCCGGCCAAAAGCTGGATTGCAGCCGGTAGGCAAATTCGACGGGAAACCGTCTGTCCTTTTTTCCATGAATCAGCAGAACCGGCGATGTCACCTGACCCGCAAGTTTGGCGGGGCTGATTTTGTCAAGTGAATGATTATAAAACAGATTCATCCAGAACAGGATTGCCGGACCAACCCATTTTCCAAACAGCGGGTTGAACCATTTATAGAGGCTGAGCAGGGATTCTTCGGTATCGGCATAACTTCCCTCCAGAAAAAGAAGCTGAATTCTGTCCGGATTTCTGGCAGCAGTCAGAATTGCACCACCGGCGCCGGCTGAATGCCCATACAGAATGACGGGTTGATCGATCCATGCCAGCACGGTTTCGATGTCCTCACAGAATTTCATGGCATTCATATATTTTTTGGGGCTGGATCCGCCATGATCCCGTGCGCTGTGAAGCACGGTTGTAAACCCCATCCGGCCAAATATCCGGGCCCGGTTGACCATTCTGCCACGGTTTCTTCCCCATCCATGCGCCAGAACAACAATGCCGCTGGATGGTGTGTCGGGTTCGATGCGCCAGACCTCCAGAAAACCGCCATCCACAGCCGGAATTCTGACATCGGTTATTTTTCCCCAATCCGGGCGGTCATCCACCGGCCGTCTGGGATAATTTTGGACCAGGTATGTCGCGACCAGTGACAGAATCACATAACATGTCAGAAAACCGGCTGGAAAAATCCAGATCAGATGCATCGTCATGGTTTGATCAATTCCCGTCGAAGCATATCCATTGCCGTCATGGCAAAAATCTGTTTGTTGTAATCACGATTTTTAAAACGGAACACAAAGCGGCGCGACATAACACCGGTTGATGTGGCAAGACCAATCCAGACGGTTCCAACAGGCTTGTCCTCACTGCCCCCATCCGGTCCGGCAATCCCGCTGGTGGCCAGCCCGTAATCGCTGCCGGCAGCCGATCGAACCCCCATCGCCATTTCCGAAACTGTCTGTTCGGAAACCGCACCATATTGGTTCAGGGTGTCCGGGGAGACGCCCAGCATTTTTATCTTTGCCGAATTGGCATAGGTTACCGCCGAATACAGCAAATAGTTGGAACTGCCGGGAACATTGGTAATGAGATGGGAAATCAGTCCGCCGGTGCAGCTTTCGGCAATGGCCAAGGTGTTGTGCCGTGCTGTCAACAATTTGCCCAAAACAGCCTCCATCGTTTCTCCGGCCGGAGAAAAGAGGGCATCCCCCAAACGGTGTTTCACCCATTCCGTTGCCAGGGCGATCTCTTTTTCCAGCACATGCCGATCCGGGCCGCGCAGATAAAATTTGACCTGAATCTCCGGAAATTTGGCCCGGAATCCCAGTTTGATATCCGGAAACACGGTTGGGAACTCCGACAGTTTTTCACCGGTAGCCGATTCCGTCAATCCGAATGTGGACAGTGTATGAATCATGGATTCCTGGACATCATCCCCCTGCATGTTCCTGATGGCGGGAAGGACGGATTCTTTCATCATTTTTCGCATTTCACCCGGAACGCCTGGCAAAAAGAAAAACAGGCACTTCCCGATCCGCTGATGAAATCCCGGAGCAGAGCCAATCGGGTTTTCAATCATGCCGGCGCCTTCCGGGAAATAGGCCTGTTTTGCGTTGGAGGCCGTCATGGTTCTGCCAATCCGCTGAAAAAACCGTTCGACCTGGATTTGGGCCTCCGGATTCAACACCAACTGAACGCCTCCGGCTTTTGCAGCCGTATCGGCGGTAATGTCATCGGATGTCGGCCCCAGGCCGCCGGTGACAATGGCAATATCCGCCCGGGCAGAAATATTCTGAATCATATCCGTCAAAACCGGATCGTCATCCCCTGCGCTGTGATGTCGTTGTACCATAACACCTGCGGCTTCCAGCATTTGGGCAATATAGGCTGAATTGCTGTCAATCAAAGCGCCCGACCGGATTTCATCACCGGTGGACAGAATCTCTGCGATCATTGATGTGCCTTTCTGATATTTGTCTGAAGGGGCTATCCACTTCACTCTCGTTAAATGCGTTATAGAAGCGTGTATTTTAAATTAATTCAAATGACTACATTGTATCAGTATATAGGACAATAGCAGTCCTCCAACCTATTGATAAGTTTATTCTTGCATGTGGCTAACGCCACATTACGAGAGGCTAATGGATAGCCCCTTTGTCTGAAATATAAAAAATGTTGTCACTACTCAGGCATTCAGAATTCAGAATAGCCCCATATAAGCTTTCAGTAATTTGCTGACTTCTTCAATCAACCGGGCTGGTTCAGAAACATCACCATAAGCCAGAAATTTTGGAACTCGAAAATGGTTGTAATGGCTCTGTTGCCCGGATTACGGGTGTGCCCTGAAGTGGGGGGCAGGCACGTTCTTCGGTTATTCGGATTCTCCGATTCCCCCATCATCTATTCGCCTCAAGCGTTTTTCTTCGACGATTGCCCTGCCTCTCATCCCGGATTCGCTCGCCGTGGATTGAGAAATGTTCAATTTTTTCGATAACCCGACGGCGGTCATCCCAAGTTCCCGAGTCCCCCAATCGCATAACAGGCTTTGGGCCTGAACAATATTCCGTTGCTTTCCGCCAGTCAACAGCTCCCTTGGGGTAAGCCCGCATATATCGGCCACCCGACTCAGCAGCCATTCAACGTCATACCCCAGAGCTTGGATAACATGCCTTTGCTTCAAATTCTCCTGAGAGCGGAATGTCGGCCATGATCATCGTTTCGGCCATNNTGGCCGGAACGATGATCATGGCCGGAATGTCCGTAAGGGAATGTATCAAGCGACATGTTCTGAAACAGATGCCCATGCCGACCATGCCGCCGGTTGAAACGTACCGCGTATCCGGTCAAAAGCCGGCGCATCACTGTAGCGATGGGAATAGTCCCGGTCCTCAAAAGCAGGTGAACGTGAATACCCTGAAAAATACCATCCACAGAAAGGTCCAGAAACAAAATTGAATCCAATCCGCAATCA
>DFZE01000115.1 GCA_002382065.1 Desulfobacteraceae bacterium UBA4064 | reverse complement strand
ATACCCCATGACAGAATTCTGTACGGATGCTATTCAACCTGGAAATTTATTCTACAACGTATAATATAGCTTTCAAGATAAAGAAAACAAGGATATGTCATACCGATGATAGATTTCAATGAATGTCCATGCTCCGGAAAAAACATGAGTACCCTGGTCGCTCCCTGGATATTGCTGACGCTGTATCACCACGAAGGCACCCACGGCTATGAAATCCAGAAAATGATTCTGGCCCGGCTGCAGGAACTGGATCTCGGTTTGAACATGACCGGCCTTTACCGGCATCTCAACCTTCTGGAGAAGCGGGGAGTCCTGACATCAACCTGGGATACCGGTGAACCCGGACCTGCCAAGCGCAAATATTATCTGACCGAAAGTGGAAAAGAATGTCTTTGGCGCTGGCTGGGCACGCTGGGTATTCAACTGCTGCTGATCGGTAAATTCCTGGATGAAGCCCATCGGGTATTTCCCCAGGCGATTTTGCCAAAGGTGGTCATGAATCAAACCGGCCGAAAGGTCAACTGAGAACGGCACAGAAGCAGGGATATATTTTATGGGTAATCCGGTAAAACAGCTTGTTTCCAGAATGGCGCCACTGCTGTTGATTATTGCCATTTGGCAGATACTGGCCACCGGGGTGTGGATGTTTCGGAATGCCCCGTTTCCAACACCAGCCGTCACGCTGAAATATCTGGTCGAAGCGCTTATGGGCCAGGAAATGATGGACATGTCTATTTACCGTCACACCTTCAGCAGCCTGGGCAGGTGGGCCTTTGGATTTTTGATTGCCTCGGCTGGCGGGGTTTTCTTTGGGCTGGCTGCCGGATGGTGGCGGACACTGGATCGCGTGACATCGCCGGGCATACAGGTGTTGCAATTGATTCCCGGTCTGGCCTGGATTCCTGTTGCCCTGCTGTTGTTTGGTGTGGGTGAAAATGCTACCCGTTTCATGATTGCCGTTACAGCGTTTGCACCCATTGCCATCAATGTAACCGATGGTGTCAAACAGGTGGATGTCCACTTTATTCGGGCTGCCCAGATGCTGGGCGCCCGGGGCAAAACGCTGTTTTTTCGGGTTTTGTTGCCTGGCGCTCTGCCCCAGATCATCAGCGGCATCCGCGTCGGCCTGGGCAACAGTTGGCGCGTGGTGGTGGCTGCCGAAATGGTGGTAGGCACGGCCTCGGGACTGGGGTATGCCATTGTGCAGTCCCGCTGGTCCCTGGATTATCCGGCTGCTTTTTCCTGCATCATTGTCATTGCCGCCATTGGTCTGGTAGTGGAACAGGCCATTTTAAAACCCATTGAATCACGCACGATCCGCCGCTGGGGACTGTCCCGGAAGAATTTCTGACATGATTATATGCCACAGCCTTTCAAAAACATACGCCACCAATGGACTCGGGGGTAGAGGCAATATACTCGACAATGTCAGTTTCACGGCCGATTCCGGAGAGTTCATCTGTTTGCTGGGTCCCAGCGGATGTGGCAAAACAACCCTCCTGAATATCATTGCCGGATTTGTTCAACCCTCTGAAGGCCATGTACTTTTTGATGGGAAATCAATGACCGGTCCGGGGCCGGATCGTGGGGTCGTGTTTCAGGACCCCACACTGTTTCCCTGGCTGACCGCCGCGCAAAACATTGCCTTTGGCCTCATCAACACGCAGGGGGATACGCCCCGAACCAGGACCAGGGTGGCAGAGGGACTGAACCTGGTGGGGCTGGCGGCTTATGCCAATGCCTATCCCCATGAACTGTCCGGTGGCATGCGCCAACGCATTGCTCTGGCACGGCTTCTGGTTCTGGAACCAAAGGCCCTGTTGATGGATGAACCCTTCAGCGCCCTGGATGCCATCAGCCGGGAGCGGCTTCAGGATGAACTGCTGGATATCTGGCAGCGCCGCCCGGTTCCGGTTATTTTTGTTACCCATAACGCGGATGAAGCAGCCTATCTCGCTGACCGGATCATGATCATGGGGCCATCGCCTCAAAGTGTCAGGCGTATTATCCCGATTTCGCTGCCTCGCCCCAGAAGCCGGTCCTCCGAAGCACTTTACCGCCTTGCACGTGTTTTGAGGACACATCTGGGAGAGATGCCATGCTGCATAACCCCTTTAAACAAGACAGAGGAGGATTCATGAACACCCAACAGCAGTGTCATTGGAATGTCGTTGACGGGAATTTGAACCGGCTGTATCCGGCAGGTCTGTTCCTGGTTTTGATGCTGTTATCGTTTTTTTCATTTTCCAATCCGATTGGAGGCGCTGCGGGTCAGGCCATTGTTATCCGGCTGGCCTATGGCAAAAAAATTCAGTATGCCCCCCAGATCATTGCAGTTCAGCAGAATTATTTCCGGGACCAGGGGCTGACTGTCAAACCGCAGATTCTGGCAACCGGGCCCAGGCTGCTGAAGCCCTGATCACCGGTGCTGCGGATGCAGCGGCCATGGGTGATGCACCGGCCGTTTTTGCCGCGGCATCGGGCCGTCCCCTGAAAATTATTGCGGCTTATGGCGCCAGCGAGCACATGCACAGAATTGTCGCTGCTGAAAACTCCGGAGTCCGTCTGCCACGGGATATGATCGGGAAACGGGTCGCCATCCAGTTTGGAACCAGCACCTATGGCGCATTTCTACGCTTCTGTCAGAAAAATGGAATTGAAAAAGCCGACATTAATCTGATCAATCTATCACCGACCGACATGCCCATGGCCATGCAAAGCAACCAGATCGATGTTGCAGTGGGAAGCGGGCCCTGGCCCAGCAACATTGAGGAAACGGTTGCTGGCAGCTATGCGGTAACCTCCCTTGCCGGACTGGGAAACGAATACCCGCATGTCATGGTCGTATCCCACAGCCTGATAACCCGTCATCCGGAAGCGGTGACCGCCATTTTGCGCGCCCTCAACCAGGCCATTGACATGATCAACCAAAACCCGGGACAGGCCGCCAAAATTATTGCCGGGGTCACGGGCGTACGCGTACAGAGGGAATTGAAAGGCCTGGCGTCGATCCAATGGAAGCTGCGCCTAGACGCTGCCATCAAAAACAGTCTGGTTCAAACCGCTGATTTTCTCAAACAGCAAAAAAAACTGCCCATATCCGCAGACATTGGGAGTTCCATTGATGACGCTTTCCTGAATACCATTCAGTAGCCGTGATTGGATCATTAACCGTCAAAAAATTTGATTATGTCAGGTAGGTGATGACCATAAAAAAATGGGGGGATCGGTGGGGGATAGCTGAAAGACAGAGGCGTATTGCTTTTTCGATAATGATATGAGCCATCATGAAAATCATTGAAAATAAAGCATACTTCTTGTAATCTCTTTCGATATGCCTGAAAAGAAAAATGGTTGGCCACGTTTGCCTGTCCGTTTTCAGAAAAGAATGAACCGGGCGGAATGCAGGAGGCTTGGCGGTCGATATGCATACACGAATCTATGCGGTTGCCGATATACATGGAAAACAGAACCGGCTGAATGCGATTCTGAATAATATTGAACGGTGGCGACCCGATATTCTGGTCCTTGCCGGTGATATTACCGGATACATCCGGGCCGGAAAAACCGTTGAAGCCCTGTCATCCATTGCCATACCGATGCTGTATGTCCGGGGCAATACCGACCGTCGGCATGTTGAACGCCTGATGGCAGAGATACCCACCTCACAGCATCTGCATTTGAAATCAACTGAAATCAGCGGCCTGAATTTTGTCGGTGTCAGCGGAACCCTGCCGTTACCGTTTCATTCCAAAATTCAACTGAACGAGGCAGAACCGTTTGATCAACTGGACCGGATGCTGACGGGTGCATCCATTCTGGTATGCCATCCCCCGCCAATGGGCATATGCGACCGGGTTGCCGGAAGGGTTCATGCCGGGAGCCGCGCCATTTACAACCTGGCGATAACGCATAACCCCGCTTTGGTGATTTGCGGACACATTCATGAAGCCCGCGGCCCGGATTTTCTTGGGAAAGTCCGGGTTGTCAATTGTGCGATGGCAGGCGGCTGTGAGGGGGTTCTGATTGATATTCAAAATGATTTGAATATGTTGTTAACCTGGCTGCCGGCACAGACCTCAGGGTAATCCCGGGTCGCTGCCGGTGTGTTAGTCATACCGGTTTGTCACCCATTTCAAACAGATGGGGATATCAATAAACAATCTTGTTGAAAGGATAGTATATGCGCTTGACATCTCTTAAAATTCGAATTCCGGTTGTATTGATTTTGTTTGTGTTGATTGCATTTTTGCCTTCCTGCGCCAAGAAAAAAATATATTCCGAGCCAGGCGCATCCGCGGCGGGATCGAATGGCAGCCGTGCAGGCGGGAGTGACAGTTATGGCAGTGGTTCCGGTTCTGGTGGTATCGATGAACAGGCTCTGAAGGGTGGAGCCGCCGGATATGATCAGGCCGGAGGCGCTGCTTCGGGGTCCTCTCTGGGTGGCTCACGAGAAAGTCTGGTGTCGGAAGATATCTATTTTGAATTTGACAGCGCGGTTCTGATCCCCGAAGCCCGTGAAATTCTGAAGACAAAGGCGGATTGGCTCAGGAGCAATTCCGGAATATCCATCATCATCGAAGGACATACGGATGACCGCGGCACCCCGGAATACAATATTGCGCTGGGTGACAGGCGGGCCGAGAGTGTCAGGCTTTTTCTGGAAAGCCTTGGCGTAGCGTCTTCCAGAATGAATACGGTCAGTTTTGGTGAGGAACGACCGGCAGATCCGGGGCAAAACGAGACGGCATGGGCGAAAAACAGGCGGGTACATATTGAAATAGCCCGTTAGCCGGTCCTACCACCCGATGGGCCGTTTTCTGAACTGGCTGCCCCAAACAAAGAACCGGATCCAGGACCATGAACGAAGAACACAAAATGACCATACTGGTTGCGGATGATGACCCGACCATTCGTGCTGTTTTGAAAAAAACGTTTGAAAAAGCCGGTTTTAATGTCATCAGCGCCGAAAATGGCAGGCAGGCTCTGGATCAGATGCAACATGATATCTCTGCCGTGCTTCTGGATCTTCAGATGCCGATCATGAGTGGACTGGAATGTCTTCGATTGATTCGTGAACAATTTGACGACATCTCTCCGATCATGCTGACAGCCAGCGATGATATTTCAAATGCTGTAGAGGCCATGAAAAATGGCGCATTTGACTATATCACCAAACCATTCAATTCTCACCAACTGATTGCACTGGTTGAAAAAGCCATTGCGACTGACAAAAATACCAGACGAATCAAGCGTCTCGAGGCAGAACTGGAACGCGCCAGAGAGCAGGAGATCGAAACGGCTTCCCGAATTCAGCAGACACTTCTGATGGGGAAGCCGCCAGCACATCTGTCCGGTATTGAAATTGCCACACGAACCGTGCCATCCCAAAAGGTGGACGGTGATTTTTATGATTTTTTTCAGTTTGGAGAGAACTATCTGGATGTGGTGATCGGTGATGTGATGGGGAAGGGAATCGCATCGGCATTGATGGGCGCCGCGATCAAAAGCCATTTTTTACGGGTGATTCATGAGCTGGGTCGGTCTGCTGTTCAGCGGGATATTCCGCCGGACCTGGTGGCCATTGTCTCCCGGGTTCAGACCAACATGATCAGTCAGATGGAGGATCTCGAGACCTTTGTCACGCTGTGTTACGGCCGGTTTGATTTGGGTCATAACATTTTCCGGTTTGTGGACTGCGGCCATATGCGCACCATTCATTATTCTGCAGCCTCAGATACGCTCAGTTTGTTGGAAGGCATGAACATGCCCCTGGGATTTCCGGAAATCAAACCGTATACCGAATTTTCAGTGCCATTTTCCACAGGAGACAGTTTTTTTTTCTATTCGGATGGATTGACCGAAGCGATGAATCCCAATGGCGATCAATATGGAGAAGATCGTCTGGTGTCCAGCATTCGATCCAATATTTGTCATACGCCGGAAAGTCTGATCACGCGGGTATGGATCGATATTGTAAATTTTACCCAGTCTGAATCGTTCCGGGATGATTTTACCACCGTCGCCATAAAGATTGGCGGACCATCCGGAACATGCATGATGAGCGAATCGGAGTTTGAAATCCAGTGTGATATCCATCAGACATCCCTGGTCAGAAGATTTCTTCGGGATTTTTGTGCTTCCGGTGGTCAGGTTATCAGCCAGGACCGCCTGGATCTCCTGATTCTTGCGGCAACAGAGGTTGTCACCAACATTATTCGCCATGCCTATCGCAATCGGCCAGGTGGTAAAATCCGTATTACCGCACGGACGACCCCGGATGCACTGGAAATTTCATTTTATGACCGGGGAGAGATTTTTGACCCCAAGGCTGTTCCATCACCCAAATTTGATGGCAGCCAGGAGGGAGGCTTTGGAATTTACATCATTTCCAATGCTGTGGATGAATATACCTATGGGCAGGATCAGCATGGCAACAACTGCACCCGTTTGCTCGTTTCGCTGAAATAATGGATTAATGAAATCAATTTCCATAGGCTTTCAGAAAATTAATTTCGCAAGGCGGCAGNNNTAACGATAGAAAACCATGGTGATATCGCAGTGGTTGTATTGCACACGGAAGAGTTGAACGCCGGAAATGCAAAATGGTTCAAGACACAGATAACGCCAGTTCTGGAAAAACATTCATGTGTGATTCTGGATCTGAATGAGGTTCGTTTTGTTGACAGTTCGGGATGCGGGATAATTTTATCCTGTTTTCGGCAGTTGCATTCAAACAACGGTGATCTGAAGATGACCGGGGTTCAAAAACCGGTTCAAACCCTGTTCGAGCTGGTCCGGTTGCATCGTATTATCGAGATATTTCCGGACAAGGCCAGTGCGATTCAGTCATTTTCCAGATAACCCGGCATCCTGATTTGGAGGCTTTTGTTTCAAAGATGGAGAGCCGAATGACATGTCACCTGGTGACCGGGTCTATTGCATACCTGACTCTGAGGGAAGCCAATTTTTCATGAGGTAACTGGATGACGCCTGTTTCCGAATCTTCCGGATCAAAACTGCTGTACCGTAATCAGGTTATATCGGATCCGCAGGAGCGGATTGAAATGATGGAGGCGCTTTATCGTCAATATGGTGGAACAGGCAGGTCTGTTCAGAACCGGATGCGCTTCATTCGAAAAAAATATGCCTGGATCGGTGTTGTCGGATTTGCCCGGTTTGTCAAACGGGCCCTGGATATACTCATTTCCGGATATGTACTGGTGATGGTACTCCCATTGATGGTCCTCGTTGCCTTTCTGATCAAACTGACAGATGGCGGGCCGATTTTCTTCTGGCAGAAACGCGTGGGCAAATGGGGAAAAGAATTTCCATTTCCCAAATTCCGATCCATGATTGTCAATGCAGAGGCGCTGAAGACATCGATTTTGAATCAAAGTGATCTTCAGGACAGTATTACCTTCAAAATGAAACGGGATCCCCGAATCACCTGGATCGGTCGAATCATTCGAAAATACAGTATTGACGAGCTTCCGCAACTCTGGAGTGTCCTGAAAGGGGATATGTCCATTGTGGGGCCCCGGCCGCCGGTACCGGCTGAAGTGGCCAAATACAGTCTTCAGGATCGCAGGCGTCTGGATGTCAAACCGGGGCTGACCTGCACCTGGCAGATCAGTGGTCGAAGTGATATTCCATTCGATCAGCAGGTCAAGCTGGATACCGAATATATTGAAAGTCAGAGCCTGCTGCTGGATATTCGAATCCTGTTCAAAACCATCCCGGCTGTCCTGTCCGGCCGCGGCGCCTACTGAACGCCCGATCTGGAAATCATGTCATGAAAGCAATTGTTCTTGCCACAAGAGATTTGGCTGAGACGCAACCCGGCATCCGGAATGACCTGTCCTGTTTTCTCCCCCTGATGAACCGGCCCATTGTTCAGCATGTCATTGAATATCTGACCGGTCAGGGAATTGTGAAATTTGATTTTATCATCAGCAGTTTTCCGGAACGGATCCGGCATTTTCTGGAAGATGGCTCCAGATGGGGCATACAGATCGATTTCCAGGTGGTCAGAGATCCAAACCGGCCTTATGAACGGCTCCGATTCATGTCTGATGATCAGCCGATGTTGCTGGTTCATGCGGATCGGCTGGTATGGATTGATATGGAGGCGGATTTTCCGAATCAGCCGGCGGATGTCACCTGTCTGTACATGACCCCTGGCTCGGATTCGAACCCGGATGGCGCCTGGACAGGATGGGGGTGGATTTCATCAGCGGATTGCCTGAACATACCCAATGACCTGGATGAGGACGGATTTTTTCAATGGCTGTCAAACCGGCCGGATGTTCAATTCAGGTTCATTCAGCGTGAAATGGTGTCGATGCAGACGTTTTCAGCCATGCTTCGATCTCATTGGCTGATTTTTGATTCGGGTTTTTCCGGCCTGATGATTGCCGGAACGCAAATCGAGCCCGGCATTTGGCTTTCCCGAAATGTGGTTCTTCATCCCCTGTCCCGAATTGAGCCGCCGGTTTTAATCGGGCAGAACAGTCAAATTTTAAAAGGGGTTCAGTTGGGTCCCTATGCGGTTGTCGGAGAAAACTGCATGGTGGATGACCGGTGCATCGTGACATCTTCCGTCATCTGCAGTGGCAGTTACGTGGGGCAGTCACTGGAAATAACGGATGCGGTGGTTGATAAAAACTGTTTGATCAATACCGGTCTGAATTCAACGCTGATGCTTTCCGAAGATTTTCTCCTGGGTCATCTCGACAGCAACAGGGGGAGGCGACTGAACCTGTTCAACCGTCTTTTCGCTGCTGCGCTGCTTGCTGTTGCATGGCCTTTTCTTCTGATTACCGCATGTTTTCTGAAGCTGTTTCGAAAAGGACCGGTTATTTTCAAAAAAGAATGTGTCCGGCTCCCGGCAAATCCGGATCAGGGAAAAATCAGGCAATTTGTGTTTCGGAGTTTTTGCAGAATCGGCTGCGGTCAGTTGTCCGGCGCTTGGACTGAAACGTCGTTTGACAGATCACATGTTACACCGGATGTGACCTGGCGGGATTTCCTGCTTCGGTTTCTGCCGGGCCTGTGGTGCGTATTTTCCGGTAATGTGCGAGTGGTTGGCGTGCCGCCCCGAACCCTTGCCGAGATTGACGCCTTGCCGGAAGACTGGCGATTGCTGTATTTCAAAAGTCAGGCCGGATTGATCACCGAGGCCATGGTGACATTCGGCGCCGGGGCCGGCATGGATGAATGTCATGCCTCGGAAACGATTTATGCCGCCACATCGGGATGGCGTGAGGATTTGAAAATCTTTTTTCACTATCTGGGTCAGTTGCTGGGGGTGATGCCTGGACCGGGTTCTGCATGAGTCATGAAGAACTGGAACAAAAAAGGTGGATGCATGGATTTATCCGGTGTTTCAAACCCGCGCATTCCATGTTGGCAATGATAGCCGGAAAGTGTGCGGGGATCAGAATGATTGATTTCTTATAAATGAACCGGAGGTGCTGTATGGAAGCCATTCTGTATCAAACCACTTCAAATAATGCGGTGAAATGTGCAATGTGCGCGCATCGATGCGTCATTCCGGAAGGCAAGCGGGGCATCTGTGGGGTTCGTGAAAATCAGATGGAAAGCCAATAACCATATAATTTGATTTACACTCATTTCAACTTTTTTATGTTGATTATTATTTAAAATTCAAATAGATATACCGGCATATTTTCAATCCTTCATTTTATTATCATTTGTTGATATTGGTTAATTCTTGTTGAATTTATGGGGGATGATATGGGGGATATATGCCAAGACAGCAAAGGTTCAAGACGAAATACAAGGGGGTCTATTTCATCAATGGCGTTATGCCAAATGGCAACAGTGAAAAAATTTTTTACATCCGCTACCTGAAAAATGGGGTTTATGTTGAAGAAAGGGCCGGCCGTTCAATCCGGGATGACATGACGCCGACGCGTGCCGCCAATATCCGCATTCGGCGGATAAATGGCGAGATGACAAATCAGGAGATCCGGGAAACCAGAAAAAAAGAAGAACTTGAAAATCAGGAGAAGTGGACAATTTCGAGGTTATACGAAGCGTACAAAAAGAACAACCCAGACTTAAAGGGATGGGTAACATACGAAAGCGCTTTCAGAAAACATGTCGGCCCATATTTTGGCCACCTGACCCCGGGTGAAATCACTTCCGATGACGTTGGAGCGTTTACCCGCGATCTGGTTAACAAAAAACTGGCACCGCAGACCGTAAAGCATCAGGTGATGCTGCTGGCCCGAGTGGTGAATCACGGAGTCGAGAAGGGTTATTGTGCCGGATTCAATTTCAAAATAAAGGCCCCAGAAGTTTCAAACCAGCGGAAAGAAATGTTGAATAACGAAGAAATTCAACGTCTGATCCAGGCGATATCGAAAGAAGAAAATTCTATAGTGGGGCGCATCATGCTGTTGGCGTTGTATTCTGGAATGCGCAAGGGTGAAATTCTAAAGCTTCGATGGTCGGATATAAATTTTGAAACTGGTTTTATTACGCTCAAAAACGCAAAATCCGGAGATGACGAAATTATCCCTCTGAATAGCCCCACCAGAGAGGTGTTCGCAAATATTGAAAGAGGCGATTCTGAATTTGTGTTTCCCGGCAAGAGTGAAAAAAAACATATCGTCAACGTGACGAACGGGCTAAATCGAATCCGGGACGCCGCAAAGCTGCCAAAAGGTTTCAGACCATTGCATGGTCTGAGGCACACCTACGCTTCTATACTGGCAAGTTCCGGCGAGGTTGACATGTACACCCTCCAGCGGCTGCTGACACACAAGGACTCCAAAACTACGCTGCGATATGCCCATTTGCGTGATGAGGCGCTGAAGAAGGCTGCGGATTCTGCCAGTAATATTTTTCGGAAAATTCAAAATGATTCGAACCAAGTGATAGAATGACAGTTTGATGGGATAGGCCCCACCTGGCCCGTGGTGCTGAAAAACCGGATTCCCCCGGATCCGGCTTCCCATCGATCAATTTCGGGGGGATTTAACCGGGGGTGTATTATGACTGATTTGCCAAACCTTTCCCCTTATCGATTCAGTAATTCGAAAAGAGGAAAACAGCTTGAAATTGCTTTACGGATTATTCTGGATGAGCATAAAGATGTTATCCTTGATGCATATGAATCCAAGATTATAAAAACGCTTGATTCTGGAGATGATACAACACATTTTCTGATGGGCATGATGCTTTCCAACGATCGAATTTGTGGAAACTGTCATTTTGATTTTATAAAAGATTCGCTTGTTAGAGGCGTTGAGTGGTGCATCACTGTTGCCATTGAAGAAAACATAGAATGGCTGTCGCAACCCAGTTTTTCCGGGAGAAAAAAGGAGCAGGAAATCAAAATCAGAAATCACCTGGAAAAGGCCTATAACATGTTAATAAGCCTACCTGGGCGTTATGTATTTGTTAGCAATTTGAAAGGTGTTATTGATGAATTTAACGATATTTGTAACGATGATGATCCCAATGAACTTGGTTTGTTTGATAACCCCAATCTTGTAAGGGAAGGCATTGGTGTATCTATAGGCCGAGTATTTTTTAGATATAATTTACCCATAAAAAAAAGCTACAAAACCGAAAGGAATTTGTTTGACGATCTTCAAAGTATTATAAAACTTGCATCTATAAACCCTGCATCTATAAACCTTGAAAAAGACGGTTATAATCTTCAGAAGCTTTATCCATCGATCCCCATAATTCCACAAGAATAACCTACCTTAAGTAATTTTCATACCATACCCCACGTAAAAAATACCCATGAATTTAAGGGTCGTGTGTACATTATAGATTTTTAAAAAATAAAATGTAAATGTGCGCCCATAAGTCTTCTTAAATTCCAACAAGGGAAGGGGCGCTATGAAAAATAAAGAAAACGAATCAAAAAAGGGCCATGATCATCGTTTCGGCCATGTGTGTGTCGACCATCACTCTGTGGAG
>DFZE01000134.1 GCA_002382065.1 Desulfobacteraceae bacterium UBA4064 | reverse complement strand
CGAAATTTGGGGACCACTATAGTTCTTCAAACCGGCTGACACGATTCACAGGACAGGGGGGTGTCCTCAGATGATGCGGCAAACCAGCCCCTTCAGATATAGGCCTTCAGGGAAGTTGAGTCCAACCGGGTGATCATCGGCCTGATGCAACCATTCGATAATCTGTCCAAACCGTCCGGCATCGACTGCGGCGTCCGCGACAATTTTTTGAAACAGACCGGGTTCGACCATGCCGGAGCAGGAAAAGGTGACAAGCGTACCGCCTGGCCGCAGCAGTTTCATGGCCAGAAGATTGATGTCCTTGTATCCCCGTGCCGCCTTGTCAACCTGGGATCGGGACTCTGCAAACTTGGGGGGATCCAGAATGATGACATCAAATTGTTTCCGGCTGTCCCGATAGTGCCGGAGCAGATGAAATACATCGGCCTCGACATAATCCATCCGGGCCGGATCCAATGCGTTGATATCCGCATGTGTCCTGGCCGCTGTCAATGACTGAGCCGATGCATCCACTTGGATCACATGGGCGGCTCCGGCATATAGGGCATGAATGCCAAACCCGCCGGTATAGCAAAAGCAGTTCAGCACCTCCTGATCCGGACAGTATCGGGCCACCCGCAGACGGTTTTCCCGCTGATCCAGATAAAACCCGGTCTTGTGGCCGGTCAGAACATCCACCTGAAATGTCAGGTTTGCTTCGGATATTACAACGGGATTTTCGGGCGGCGCGCCCCACAGGACCCCGGTTGAAACCGGAAGACCTTCCTTTTCCCGGACAGTGGCATCGGATCGTTCATAAATTCCTTTGCAGGGGACCAGTTCGGCCAAGGCATGAACTACGACCGCTTTCCAGTGTTCGGCACCCGCTGACAAAAACTGACAGACCAGAAAGTCCCCATATTTATCCACGATGATTCCGGGCAGGCTGTCGGATTCGGCATAGATCAGGCGGCAGGCCGAATGGGGATTTTTGAGGAGGGAACTGCGGCGTGACACGGCCTGTTTGATGCGGATATGGAAAAAATCAGTTGAAACCGGCTGGTCGGATTCAACTGACCATACCCGAACCGCGATCTGGGATTTGGGAGACATGGCGCCCCAGGCCAGAAACTGCCCTGCATGTGATACGATCTGTACGGTTTCACCCGGATCAGGGCTGCCGTCGACTGCTGAAACCGCACCCGAAAACACCCACGGATGCCGATTCAGCAGCGACTTTTCCCGTCCTTTTTTCAGAAAAATCCGTATGGTCACAACATAGCCTGTTTCATGTCATGCGGCCTTGGCCAGGCGCACCGCACAGACCTTGTATTCCGGGATTTTGGAAACCGGATCCAGTGCTGCGTTGGTCAGACGGTTGGCTGCGGCCCGGGCAAAATGGAACGGGATAAACACGGTTCCTTCTACAGCCTTTTCCGAGATCTGAATTTTGGCCTCTATTTGGCCGCGGCGGGATGCCACGGTTACGGCGCTGCCGTTTGCGAGGTCGAACTGGCGCGCATCTTTCGGGGATATTTCCACAAAGCATTCCGGTGCCCGGTCATTGAGCCCGTCAGTTTTCATGGTCATGGTTCCGGTATGATACTGGTAAATGACGCGGCCGGTTGTCAGATACAACGGATAGTCGGCATCCACTTTTTCCGCTGGCGGTATAAACTCGATTCCAAAAAAGACACCCTTTCCAATGGGGAACTTTTCCGTATGCAGAATCGGGGTTCCGGGGTGCTGTTCATTGGGACAGGGCCAGTGAATGCCGATCGAATCGATCCGATCATAGGTGATGCCGGCATAGGACGGGGTAACCTGGCCGATTTCCTGCAAAATGGCTTCGCTGGTTTCATAGGTCATGGGAAAGCCCATGCGGGTGGCAATTTCACAGGTAATTTTCCAGTCATCCCAGATATCGCCGGGGGGATCCACGGCTTTTCGGACCCGCTGGACCCGCCGCTCGGTATTGGAAAACGTGCCGTCCTTTTCGGCAAAACATTTGGATGGCAGAATCACATCGGCAGTTTTTGCGGTTTCGGTCATGAAAATATCCTGAACCACCAGAAAATCCAGATTCCCGATGCTTTTTTCCGCATGATTCAGGTCCGGGTCCGATACCAGGGGATTCTCTCCGATGATATACAAGGCTTTCAGTTCCCCGCTGTGAGCCTTGGGAATCATTTCGGTGACCTTGAGCCCGGGTTTTTCCGGCAGTCCCGTGACACCCCAGGCAGTTTCCATTTTTTTCCGGGCTTCGGCATCGATGACTTTCTGATATCCGGAATATACATCCGGAAGACCGCCCATGTCACAGGCACCCTGAACATTGTTCTGGCCCCGAAGCGGATTGACCCCGCCGCCTGGAATCCCCAGGTTGCCGCACAGCATGGACAGATTGGCCAGCGATTTGACATTGTCGGTTCCGGTTGTGTGCTGGGTGATGCCCATGCAATACAGGATGGCCGCAGATTTGGCTCCGGCATACATGCGGGCCGCATCTTTGAGGGATTTGGCCGGAATGCCGGTGATCTCTTCCACATATTCCGGGGTGTATTTTTCGACAACCCGTTTCAGCTCGTCAAACCCCACGGTCCGATCTTCGACAAATTTTTTGTCATACAGATTTTCCTGGATAATGACATGCATCATGCCGTTGATCCAGGCCACATCGGTCCCCAGATTGGGGCGAAGATACTGGTGGGCAAAGGATGCAATTTTGACACGCCGCGGATCCACCACAATCAGGCGGGCGCCCTTGAAGGAAACAGCCCGTTTGACAAATGTGGAAATGACCGGATGGTTTTCGGTGGTATTGGATCCGGTGATCAGAATGACATCCGCCTCTTCGACATCCGCGATGGTGTTGGTCATTGCGCCACTTCCAAATGCTGCGGCCAGTCCGGCCACGGTGGAGCTGTGTCAGAGACGGGCGCAATGATCGATGTTGTTGGTCCGGAGAACCGCACGGGTAAATTTGTTGGCCACATAATTGTCTTCGTTGGTCACGCGGGCCGATGTCAGCACACCGATGCTGTCCGGTCCATGCGCCGCTTTTATTTCACCCAGTTTGTTGGCCACCAGATTCAATGCTTCGTCCCAGGATGCGCTGCGAAATGCGCCGTTTTCCTTGATCAGCGGCGTGGTCAGGCGATCCTCGGAATGAATGAAATTGAATCCAAAACGTCCCTTGACGCAGAGACTGCCATTGTTGGGCGGCGCATCCACACCGGTCACCTTGACCACCCGGTTGTCCTTGACATGCAGATAAAGCTGGCATCCCACCCCGCAGTAGGAACAGGTGGTTTTGACCGGCGCGGTTTCCCAGGGCCGGACCTGATATCGCACATCCTTTTCCACCAGAGCGCCCACCGGACAGACCTGAACACATTCGCCGCAGAACACGCATTCGGAATCCTTCAGGGGTCGGTCTCCGGCAGCCACGATTTTGGATTCCGGACCCCGGTAGCCAAAATTGATGGCATTATTGACCTGAATTTCGTTGCAGGCCTGAACGCAGCGACCGCACTGAATGCATCTGGAAAAGTCCCGAACGATAAAGGGATTGACCGTTTCAATGGCATACCGGGTGGGTGTGGGTGCAAATGCATCCCCATTGACCTGATACCGGTAGGCCAGATCCTGCAACCGGCAATCTCCCCATACCGGACAGAGTTCCTGACTCTGATCGTCTTTTTGAACGTTCAGTTGGAATTGGGTCCAGTTGTCGGAAGATCCGCCGCGAACCGCACAGTTGTGATTTCCGGATGACAGCAGGAGTTGAATGATCTGTTTTCTGGCGTCCACCACCTTGGCCGATTCGGTTAGCACCACCATGTTGCCGGATGCGGGGGTGGCGCATGATGCCAGAAGGGACCTGGCGCCCTTGACCTCGACCACGCAGATTCTGCAGGAACCGGTCGGCGTGGTGTTTTTCAGATGACACAGTGTGGGAATGTCGATCGAATGGCGCCTGGCAACCTCCAGAATGGTCTCGCCCGGCTCGAATGTCAGTTCGTTTCCATTGATGGTGATACTGTTGGAACTCATGGTTATGGGGACTCCGAAAAAAGGGTACAGGGTTTAGGGAACAGGGGGCAGGGGGATGGGAATTTACATTCACCCTTCAGCCTCCAGCCTTCAGTCTTCAGCCTTAAATATGTTCAAATCCAGCTTTCGCCCGCGGATATGGGCCAGTGTTTGAGAAAAAAACAGATCGTGGCTCATGCCGTATCGGACCTTGCCGTCCAGGGTGCGTACCGAAAGCGTATTGGATTCTTTTTCCTTTGCGCCGACGGTCAGAATCAGGGGAATGTACATGAGCTGGGCTTCCCGGATTTTCCGGTTGAGACTTTCAGTCCGGTTGTCCATTTCGGCCCTCAATCCGCTTGTTTCCAGCAACCGGACCAGTTCCTGTCCATATGATGCCAGTTCATCGTTGATGGGCAGCACCGCCACCTGAACCGGCGCCATCCACAGCGGAAATTTGCCGGCGAAATGTTCGACCAGAATGCCGAAAAAGCGTTCAATGGAGCCATAGATGACCCGATGAATCATGATGGGGCGGTGCTTCTGGTTGTCCGGCCCGATATAGGTCAGATCAAAGCGTTCCGGCAAGGACATGTCAAGCTGAACCGTACCGCACTGCCAGGTCCGGCCCAGGGCATCCTTTATATGCACATCGATTTTGGGACCATAAAACGCACCGTCGCCCTCATTGATCTGATACGCCTGGCCATAGGCTTCCAGTGCCTGTTTCAGCCCGGTGGTCGCCTGTTCCCACTGTTGGTCGGTTCCAATGGATTTGGCCGGACGGGTGGACAGCTCCAGATGAAACCCCAGACCGAATGTGCTGTAAATTTTGGCGACCAGATGCAGCACGCCCAGAATTTCATCCCGGATCTGGTCCGGCGTCATGAAAATGTGGGCATCATCCTGATGAAAGGCCCGAACCCGGAACAGGCCGGACAAAACACCGCTCAACTCGTGCCGGTGAACCAGACCAATTTCCGCGGCCCGAATGGGCATGTCCTTGTAGGAGTGGGGCTTGACACCATACAGCAGCATGCCGCCTGGGCAGTTCATGGGCTTGATGGCATATTCGGTTTCGTCCACCACCGTGGTGTACATGTTTTCCCGGTAGTTGGCCCAGTGGCCGCTTTTTTCCCACAGGCCGCGGTTCAACATGATGGGCGTCTTGGTTTCGACATAACCGGCGGCACGATGTTCCATCCGCCAATATTCCAGCAGCGCATTCCAGACATTCATGCCATGTGCATGAAAAAACGGCATGCCGGGCGCCTCGTCATGAAAGCTGAACAGATCCAGCGCAGCCCCCAGCTTCCGGTGGTTGCGCTTTTTGGCCTCTTCGATGAACTGAAGGTAGGCCTTGAGTTCTTTCCTGTCAAAAAACGCCGTGCCATAAATCCGCTGCAACTGGGCTTTGGTCTGATCCGCACGCCAGTAGGCGCCGGAAACTTTGGTCAGCTTGATGGCCTTTATAAAACCCGTGTGGGGGACATGGGGTCCCCGGCACAGATCCGCAAAGTCTCCCTGTTGATACAGGGAAATAGCGCCATCCTGAAGATCGGATATAAGCTCGATCTTGTACGGCTCGTTCCTGAAAAAATCCAGGGCTTGGGATTTGGAAATTTCCTTGCGGACAATGGGTATTTTGGCAGCGATGATTTTCTGCATCTCGGCTTCGATTTTGGGGAAATCGTCTTCGGAAACCGGCGCCATATCGATATCGTAATAAAACCCGTCTTCCACAACCGGCCCGATGGTCAGTTTCGCGTTCGGATACAAATGCAAAATGGCCTGGGCCATGACATGGGCCGCACTGTGCCGCATGATGGTCAATGCATCGGGATCATGGGTGGTGATCAGCCGGATTGTTGAATCGGATGAAATGGGAAAATTCAAATCAGCCGGATGGCCATTGATTTCCATGGCCACGGCATTTCGAGCCAATCCTTCGGATATGGATGCGGCAACTTCAGCGCCTGTGGGCGGTACGTCAAACTGACGACGGTTTCCATCCGGCAGCGTAATGGTGATCATAAGAGCGCCTGTCATTAAAATGATGAATTATACCCAACACGGAAGATATCCGGGGGTGGGAGCATGGCGGAAATGCAAAAATTTCGAATTCATTATTATTGAAGCGATATTTGACATTTATGGAAAAAGCCGGACAAGGTCAAGGATAATTTAGCAAAACCGCCTTTTCGGTGTCACTCAGGTAGCGCCAGGTTCCGGGCAGCAGGTTTCCCAGACGGATATTGGCGATGCGGATCCGTGTCAATTTCACCACGCGGCGCCCGATCAGGCCAACCATCCGGCGGATCTGCCGGTTTTTGCCCTCTTTCAGAATTATGCGGAATTTTTTGGGAGACATCCGGATGATTTCTGCCGGACGTGTTCGTGTTCCCAGAATGGGCATTCCGTCAGCCAGCCGCTTGAGGCTGTCATCCGAAACCGGTGCATCCAGAGTGATTTCATATTCCTTTTCATGATCGAACGAGGGATGAGACAGCCGGTGATGCAGGCTGCCGTCACTGGTCAACAGCAACAGGCCTGTGGATTCCTTGTCCAGACGACCCACCGGATAGACCCTTTCCGGAATGGATATCAGATCCGTGACCAGTTTTTCACCGGGCTGAGAGCAACTGGTCACATATCCGGCGGGTTTGTTCAGTGCAATGTAGAGTCGGGTTTTGGGCAGTTCGACCCGCCGGCCATCCACCTCGACCTGATCGGTGTCCGGGTCAACCGATGTTCCCAGTTCATAAACGGCTTTTTCGTTGACCCGAACCCGCCCGGCAGTCATCAGTGTTTCGCCATGCCTTCTGGAACAGACGCCGGCAGCGGACAGGAGTTTTTGCAGCCTCATGGTTGCCATGTTTTTACCGAACTGAAGTTCGAAAA